>NZ_LPMU01000070.1:0-124083 GCF_001534535.1 Burkholderia sp. MSMB1459WGS | reverse complement strand
CCTCAGGAAATTTGAACAATAACGCGTGGAAAACCCGAACACCAATCCCGATTGACAGCGGGAGTCATATCAGCCGTCGCCCATTTTGGGCCTGCGGCTACGCCAATCATTGCGTTTCTGCTCATCGGACTTGATCTCGCGATTCGAGATCGCCTGCACCTAGACTGGCGCGGCCGCGCCCTATGGACGCGGATGTTTGCCTTGATAGCGGTAGCCGGCCTGGTCAGCTATGTGCTCAACCCCTCGTCCAAGGAGATCGCATTTGCCTCGCTTGCCGCGTTCAGTGCCGCGGCAGTAGCAAGCGCAATTGTGTTTCAGATTGCGCGTCACGTTCCGATCCTTACACGGGCGAATGGTGCAAACGTCGCCGGTGCAGCAGTCGATTCCATCATCTTTCCACTTATTGCATTTGGGGCGATTTTCCCAATGATTGCAACACTGCAATTCGTCGCGAAAGTGGCCGGCGGCGCCTTATGGTCATGGATCGTCTTTCGTAAGGCTCGAACTACCTGAAAACCGCCGGGAAACATGGCGCGGCAGTAATATTTCGTCAAGTGAAGTCGAAGAAGTCCGCTAGCAGCAAACCGTTCTTGTTACGTTTCCGCACGTCGATCCGAATCACCTCAACTCCATCGATGCCGAGCAGATCGGAAGACAGGTCTCTATTTCCATCCCACTCTAGCTCATTGGTTCCTTGATGATTCGGGGAAAGCAGAGCGACTCGGACGCGCTCCGGCTGGAAAAAATTGACGAACGCATCAATCGCAGTGACGGCATCAGGCATTCTCTTATACGCAGCGGGATGCAGCGGCCCAGCAAAGTTCCACCGTCCCGGACCTCCCATCTTCTCATTGCACTTGCCCAAAAAGTGATCGAGATTCTCATCTGCTTCGTGCGGAGAAGTCAGTCGTAGATAGAGGCGTCGCTCGTTGCCGAGGTAGTAATCGTCGTTTAGTTTCAGCTCATCGGGGATCTTCCCCTGTCGACCAAGTCTGTGATCGAGGAATAGAGAGCGGAGCGTCGTACTCTTTCCGTGATTCCTGGGCGCAATCACGAACAGCGCCCGCTCCAGATAGATCGTTGAACCCACTTGTTTCCTCACGTCGTTCCCCGTTGTTGTTGATTTGCTGATGATACAGCGGCTTCCGCGCTCAACGACGAGCACAGAACAATCCCGCCCGGCAATTCAGTGCCGGCGCATTCCCAAACCACTTTGAATCCATTGCGTCGGATGTAGCGCTCTCACCATGAGCAGTTCGTTAGGCGCCCGCTTCATTTCACATAAAGAGCGTGATGAACACCAAGCCAAGACTCCTTGTGAGCTTCAGCGGTGGCCGGACGTCTGCATACATGTCCCGCCTGTTGAAGCAAGCATACGCCGATCAATACGAGCTCCTGTTCATCTTTGCGAACACGGGCGAGGAACACGAAAACACGCTCCGTTTCGTTGATCAATGTGACAAGGAATTCGGCCTCAACATCGTATGGGTCGAGGTGGACGTGATTCATGGCCAGCGCAAAGCGACGAGTTTCCGCGTAGTGTCGTTCGAAGGCGCGTCACGTTCCGGCGAACCGTTCGAGCAGATGATCCGGAAGTACGGAATCCCGAATCGGAACTTCCCACATTGCACGCGCGAACTGAAGCTGCGTCCCATCTACGCTTATGCGGAATCGATTGGATGGAAGCGTGGCACGTATGACGTGGCCATTGGGATTCGTGCAGACGAACAGAGGCGCGTCAGTCCGCGCGCTGAGAAAGACCAAATCGTCTACCCACTCATTCACTGGCAGCCCGTCGACAAACAGGACATCAACGAATGGTGGGCCGATCAGGCGTTCAACCTCGACTTAATCGAGCGCCTAGGCAACTGCAAGTGGTGTTGGAAAAAATCTGATCGGAAGCACTTTGCAAACATCGACGACTGCCCCGAAGTTTACGATTTCCCTCGCCGGATGGAACAGCAATATCCGTTCGCTGGAGCCGGATCGACCGGCGAACGAAAAGTGTTCTTTCGCCTTGGACGGTCAACCGATCAACTCTTTGCCGCCCGCCTGGCTGCCGAAGGCTTCCGCGTACTTCCCGAAGACACCGATTCAGATGGTGGTTGCTCGGAAAGTTGCGAAGCATTCAGCGCAGGACAGTTGCAACTGTTCGACTTCACCGAAATTCCAGCCTGACCATCTGAGGACCACACTATGACCACCGGAAAAATTCTCCGACCGATTCCCGTCATTCACGACAAGGACGGCTATTTCATGCACCCGGACCTGCGCCATTTCTGGCAAGTCACGATGGACGGCGCCGAGCAGTGCACGAAAGAACAATGAGCCGAGCTCGAAGTCCAGGCCGGCATCAAGACGTCGTACCACCACCTCGAAAGTGAGAACGAAGACCATTTGGCCTACGTCGCGTACTTCGAGCGCAGTGAAGGTGTGTCGCTGTGGAACCCCGAACCAGACACGGGTTGGTGGCTGATCGAGATCGGCGACAGCGAAGACGGGCCGTACGCAGTGTATGCCACGAACGCATAAGGACCAGCATGACGACCACCCAAAACGAAAAGAGCCCGGCCCCCGAACTTGCGAGCGAGGCAGCGGATAGTGGTGCTCACGCTACCCGCGAAGGCATTGTCAACACACGTGTCGACCTCCGCAGTGAGACGAGTTCGAAAATGACCTGCACAGGTGCGCTGCAGGTGGGTGTTCTGCGCGTACCGATTCATGCCGCGCGCCAGCGTCCTTCTCGCCGCACCTCCTGAGCTGAACGCCACTGCCCCGACTGACTGAACTGAATTCAACTAGACGCCAGTTCGTAACAATCTCTCGCGTAATCAATTACGTTTGTTACCGCTTGGCCGAAAATCAGAGTAAACGCCACAGCGTCTGGCCCTTCTCGCACCTCGCCCGGAATAGCGTTCCAATTGCGATCGAATTCGTCCCGTGGATGCGCAACGATCTTTACCTGACGCTGAGCGCGAGTGATCGAATATCGATTCAGCAGACCCAACACAATCTGATGCAGCTCGTCCGCCGATTTCGGTTCTTTAACTTTCATTCCACTTCACCAAAAACAAGTTGACCACTTCGAAGGCCTCAGTCCATCTGAGATGCCCGCATTCAACCGTAGCGGCTCAGCCGCTCCTGCGAGAAATTCTTCGTATACGCGACGGCCTCGGCCTCCGTGTCGAACTCGCCGAGCGAGCGAAACGCGGCCTCCCGGCTGAACCCCAACTTCGTCACCTCGACCTGAGCGGCAAACCTGCCGTCCTCAGTCACGCGCGGCTCACAGTTCATCTCGTACCCGCGCATCACAAATATCTTCAGCATTGGTTCAACGCTTTTTTTGAGACAGAGGGATCGTAGCATGGTCGACTCACCTACTCTGATTGCACCGGCCGCCTACGTCACCGTGGCGCTCGCCGCCGTGATCACCGGCCTGACCGAGAAGGCTATCCGCCGAAAAATCGAGGACGGAAAGTGGCTCGAAGGTCGAGAGTACCGGCGCTCGCCTGACGGCGGCATTTTCATTTCCATCAAAGGGTATCAACTATGGGTAGAGCAAGCGGCGGCGTAGAAATTCGCACGTCATCCATCCGCCTGAACTTCACACTCGACGGCAAAAGAGAGCGGCAAACGCTGATGCTGAACGGCAAACCGATGCCGCCCACTCCAGCAAACGTCAAATACGCCCACCGCCTGATTGCCGAGATCGTCGATCGGATCAGGCTTGGAACCTTCAGTTTGGTCGAATATTTTCCGACCTCTGGAGCACCCAGCACACTGACTGTCGGCGGCTGGCTCGACACCTGGCTCGCCGCCCAGCGAATCGAATCGTCGACGAAAGACGGATACGAGAGTGCCATCCGATTCTGGAAGGCCGCAGCGTGCGATAAGAATCAGAATCCGCTCGGACCGACTCCCCTCCGCAGATTGAAGTTGAGCCACATATTGACTGCCATTGCGGGCCGGCCTGACCTGAGCGGCAAAACGGTCAACAATTACGTGTCGGTGATGAGAAAGGCGCTTGACTTGGCCGTCTCCGACAACGTGTTGACCGACAATCCCGCGGCAAATGTGCCTCGCGCGAAACACCAAAAGCCCTCTCCGGATCCGTTTTCCCGCGACGAGTCTGAAAAAATCATCGATGAGGCCGAGCGCGCCCATGCCGGACAGGTCCACAACCTCATCGAGTTCTGGTTCTGGACCGGCCTTCGGACATCGGAGATATTTGGCCTGCAGTGGCTAAATGTGGATTTGCAGAACGCGACCATCCTGGTCGCCGAAGCGCTAGTCCGCGGCGAGCACAAGGATCGAACCAAAACAGCAGTCGCGCGCACGGTTCGCCTGAACAGCCGGGCACTAGCCGCATTGACACGTCAGCGCTCATTCACCCAAATAGCTGGCGCCGCGATCTTTCATGATCCGCGGTACAGCACCCGGTGGGAGGACGAGCGTGCATTCCGACGAAGCTTCTGGACACCGATTCTGAAACGACTCGGAATTCGCTACCGGCGGCCGTACAACATGCGGCATAGCTACGCGACGGCAATGCTGATGGCCGGAATGACCCCAGCCTTTTGCGCGAAACAGCTCGGGCACAGCATCGAGATGTTCCTGACAACGTACGCGAAATGGATGGATGGCGAGCAGAACGCTCTAGAGATGGCGAGGCTCGAATCGACGTTATTGTCCCCGAGTTGTCCCCCGCAAAGCAAAACAGGCGCCTAAGCGCCTGTTTTGTTAATGCATTCGTTGGGGTGGCTGATGGGACTCGAACCCACGACGACAGGAATCACAATCCTGGACTCTACCAACTGAGCTACAGCCACCACTGATACTGCTTGCTTCGTTTCGCTGTTTTGTTTCAGCAGCGAAGAACAAGATTATACGAACACTTTTGAATCTTGCAAAGCCTTTTTTTCAAAAATTTCTTCGGCTTCGTTCAGATGCGCGCGTGCCTCGTCGAACACGGCCAGATCGCCGCGCGCGAGCTTCTTGTTGTCGGATAGCACGCGACGCCAGCCACGCGCGCCCGGCATGCCACGATACAGCCCGAGTGCGTGCCGCACGATCGCGCCGAGGTAGGTGCCGCGCTTCAGCTCGGCCGCGCAATACGCGATCAGTTGCGCCTCGGCCTCTTCGCGCGTCGGCACCGCTGCGCTCGATCCGTAGAAGCGCGCATCGACCTCCGCCAGCACGTACGGGTTGTGATATGCCTCGCGGCCGAGCATCACGCCATCGACGTGCTCGAGATGCTGCTCGACTTCATCGAGCGTCGTGATGCCGCCGTTGATCACGATCTCCAGCGACGGAAAATCGCGCTTCAACCGATACGCATAGTCATACTTGAGCGGCGGGATCTCGCGATTCTCCTTCGGCGACAACCCCTTCAGGATCGCGTTGCGGGCGTGCACGACGAACGTCTCGCAACCGGCCTCGGCCACCGTACCGACGAAGTCGCGCACGAATGCGTAGTCCTCGACCGCATCGACACCGATCCGGTGCTTGACCGTCACCGGCACCGACACCGCATCGCGCATCGCCTTCACGCAGTCGGCGACGAGTTGCGGCTCGTTCATCAGGCATGCGCCGAACGCGCCGCGCTGCACGCGCTCGGACGGACACCCGCAATTCAGGTTGATTTCGTCGTAGCCCCACTGCTCGCCGAGCTTCGCCGCGCGCGCGAGATCGTCCCGCTCGCTGCCGCCCAGTTGCAGCGCGATCGGCGATTCGCTCGGCGTGAACGCAAGATGCCGCTGGGCGTCGCCGAACAGCAACGCGCCCGTCGTGATCATCTCCGTATACAGCCACGTGTTGCGCGTCAGCGTGCGGTGAAACGACCGGCAATGACGGTCGGTCCAGTCGAGCATCGGCGCGACGGATACACGGCGGGGAGGAAGCGAGGACGGAACGGACATGGAATCGGGTACAGGCCAGACGGCGCGGAAACAACCGGATATTTTACCGCAATACTGGCCGCCCCCGCCCGACGCGTGCGCTAGCCGTCGCCCAGTTCCGCATCGACCGCCCGGCGTGCCTCGTCGAGCACGCATTCGATCACGCGCCGCTCGGTCAACAGCATCCCGTCGACCTTGACCGGCCGCCAGTCGATCCGCACGGCCTCGCCTTGCAGCACGCGATAGTGCGCATGCTCGCCGTCCCAGACCTGCTCGGTCTTCACCTCGATCTCGAAACCGCGGTACGGCTCGCTGAAATCGCCGAGGTCGCTGCCTCTCGGTTCCATCGCACGCTCCGTGACGACGCCGCGCGAGGCCGCCTGAGCGGCCGGCGCCGCGCGCTCAATCGTATTCGTCGGACAAGAAAGACCGGCCATCGGCCGTCAGATCGACCCGGTCGGCCGTCGCCAGATAGATCAGCCCGTCGTTCAGCAACGCATGGACGACGCCGTCGAATGCGGCGGGAACCGGCCGGCTGTCGCCGAACTGGTCGATCCATTTCAGCGCCTCGATGGCTTCGGGGGAAAGGATGGGGGTCATGCGTTCGCCTCCGGCATCGGTGTCGTTCCATCCTAGCACTTCGTCCGGGAGTCGAATACCGAGGCAAACGCGCTGCGCGGATGCACGTGCGGCGCCACCGGGCACGTGCCTACCCGGCGGCGCCGCACCGATGCGCGACACACGCGCTCAGAGGCGCGCGATCGACACTTCCGTCGACTTCACGAGCGCGACGACTTCGGCGCCGACCTTCAGTTCGAGTTCGTCCACCGAACGGGTGGTGATCACCGACGTGACGATGCCGAACGGCGTCTCGACGTCGACTTCGGAAACCACGGACCCGCGAATGATCTCCTTGACCTTGCCCTTGAACTGGTTCCGTACGTTGATTGCAGTGATGCTCATCGGGATGATCGCTCCGAAGAAAAAAATCTCAGAACGGGCGGCCGGAGCCGCCCGGAATTAAACGGCCCAGCGGATCTGCCCGACCGGTCGAACCTCGTCTGCTGCTTGTTCCGCGTGTTGATCGGCCGTACCGGCGCCGCGGGCGAGCACGCGTTTCAGCACGCGATCCTCCAGCGCCGCGAATGCAGCCGACGCACGGGCACGCGGCCGGTCGAGCGGCACCGACTGGTCGAGCGCCACGCGCCCCTGCTCGATCAGCAGGATGCGGTCGCCGAGCGCAACGGCCTCCTGCACGTCGTGCGTGACGAGCAGCGCGGTGAACCGGTGCTCGCGCCACAGGCGCTCGATCAGCGCATGCATTTCGATGCGGGTAAGCGCATCGAGTGCGCCTAGCGGCTCGTCGAGCAGCAGCAGTTGCGGCCGGTGCACGAGCGCGCGGGCCAGTGCGACACGCTGCCGCTGACCGCCCGACAGTTGAGCGGGCCAGTCGTTCGCGCGTTCCAGCAGCCCGACTTCGTCGAGCACCGCGCGGGCCTGGTCGCGCGCGCCGCGGCCGAGGCCCAGCATCACGTTCTGCAGCACGGTCTTCCATGGCAACAGGCGCGCATCCTGGTACATGATCCGCGTATCGAGCACGCCGCCGCCCTCGCCGCGCGTCACGAGCGCGCCGCTGCTCGGCTGCTCGAGCCCCGCGACGAGACGCAGCAGCGTCGATTTCCCGCAGCCGCTGCGGCCGACGATCGCGACGAAGCTGCCGCGCGCGATGCCGAGCTCGACGTTGTCGAGCACCGTGCGGGCGCCGAAGCGCTTGCTGACGCCCGACAAGGTGACCGCATCGTCGGAAGCCGGGGCGCCCGCGCGCCGCCGCGCGAGCGGCACGACCGATGCGCTGCCGTCACGTTCGAGGATCGCCGCATCGCGCGCATCGCCGTCCGCAACGCGGGCCTGCGCCAGCTCGGCCTCGAGGTCTGCGCCGGCGAGCGGGCCGTAGGCGGCCGCCGAGGTCGTCGCATTCATGCCTTTGCTCCTGATTGATAAGCGGGGTGCCAGCGCAGCGTCACGCGTTCGAGCCATTTCGCCAGCACGTCGGCCAGCTTGCCGAGCACCGCGTACAGCAGGATGCCGACCACCACCACGTCGGTTTGCAGGAATTCGCGTGCGTTCATCGTCATGTAGCCGATGCCCGACTGAGCGGAGATCGTCTCCGCGACGATCAGCATCACCCACATCAGCCCGAGCGCGAAGCGCACGCCGACGAGGATCGACGGCAACGCGCCGGGCAGGATCACGTCGCGGTACAGCGCGAAGCCGCGCACGCCGTAGCTCTTCGCCATCTCGATCAGGTTCGCGTCGACCGAACGGATCCCGTGATAGGTATTGATGTAGACGGGGAAGAACACGCCGAGCGCGACGAGGAACAGCTTCGCCTTCTCGTCGATGCCGAACCACAGGATCACGAGCGGGATCATCGCGAGCGCCGGGATGTTGCGGATCATCTGGATCGTCGAATCGAGCGCGACCTCGGCGGCTTTCGACAGCCCGGTCGCAAGCCCCAGCGCGAGGCCGACGCCGCCGCCGATCGCGAAGCCGAACAGCGCGCGCCACGTGCTCACTTTCACGTTCGCCCACATTTCGCCCGACGTCACGAGCGACCACGCCGCGCGCACGACCGCCACCGGCTCGGGCAGCACGCGGGTCGACAGCCAGCCGGTGCGCGCACCGACTTCCCACGCCACCAGCAACGCGAGCGGCACGAGCCACGGCGCGACGCCGCGCCATGCGCGGGCGGCCACGGCGATACCCGTCGCCGACGTTTTCGTTGTCATCGCAAGCCTCCTCGCTCAGCTTTGGCTCGTCTTCGGCAGATAGTTGTTGCCGACGATCTCGCCGAACGGCCCCGACAGCGGGCCGGCCGCCTTCTCGACGCCCTTGCCCTTGATCAGCGGGAACACGAGCTCCGCGAAGCGATACGACTCCTCGAGGTGCGGATAGCCGGACAGGATGAACGTCTCGATGCCGAGATCCGCGTATTCGCGCATGCGTTCGGCGACCTGCTCGGGATTGCCGACGAGCGCCGTGCCGGCGCCGCCGCGCACGAGCCCCACGCCGGCCCACAGGTTCGGATAGACCTCGAGCGCGTCGCGGCCGCCGCGCTTGCCGCCGTGCAGCGCGGCCATCCGGCGCTGGCCTTCCGAATCCATGTTCGCGAACGCCTTCTGCGCACGCGCGATCGTGTCGTCGTCGAGCCGGCTGATCAGCCGCTCGGCGTCGCGCCACGCTTCGTCCTCGGTCTCGCGCACGATCACGTGCAGGCGGATGCCGAACTTGATCTTGCGGCCGCGCGCGTCGGCACGGGCGCGGATGTCGGCGATCTTCTTCGCGACGGCCTCGGGCGGCTCGCCCCAGGTCAGGTAGGTATCGATGTGATCGGCGGCGATCGCGTGAGCGGCCGGCGACGAGCCGCCGAACCACAGCGGCGGATGCGGGTGCTGCACGGGCGGATAAAGCGCCTTGCCGCCTTTCGACTGCAGGTGCTTGCCGATATAGTCGAACCCGCCGTTGTCGTGCGACGCGGTCAACAGCCCGCGCCAGATGTTCAGGAAATCGTCGGTGATCTCGTAGCGCGTGTCGTGATCGGCGAAGAGACCGTCGCCTTCGAGCTCGGCCGCATCGCCGCCCGTGACGACGTTGATCAGCAGGCGGCCGCCCGACAGGCGGTCGAACGTCGCGGCCATCCGCGCGGCCAGCCCCGGCGAAGCGATGCCGGGGCGCACGGCGACCAGGAACTTCAGGCGCTGCGTTGCCGGAATGAGGCTCGACGCGACGACCCACGCATCCTCGCAGGAACGACCGGTCGGCAGCAGCACGCCGTCGTAGCCGAGCGTGTCCGCCGCCACGGCGACCTGCTTGAAGTAATCGTAGTCCGCGGCACGTGCGCCTTCGGCCGTGCCGAGATAGCGGCTGTCGCCGTGCGTGGGGATAAACCAGAACACATTCATCTGCTGCTCCTGCTTGACTG
This sequence comes from Burkholderia sp. MSMB1459WGS, assembly GCF_001534535.1. NCBI lineage: Bacteria > Pseudomonadati > Pseudomonadota > Betaproteobacteria > Burkholderiales > Burkholderiaceae > Burkholderia > Burkholderia sp. MSMB1459WGS. The sequence continues at coordinate 114,204 of NZ_LPMU01000070.1, read as the reverse complement.
TCACTGCCGAAATTTGAAAAAACATCGCCCTGCTCGCGTCGTGGATGAGCGACGCATGCATGGTGTGCATTCGAATCGGGATGGCTCGCCGGTCAGGCCGTGCAGCGGACGAGGACGCGATCGCACGGCTGTTTCCGGGAAATCAGTCTAGGGATCGGTACAGGGCTTTGGAACGATTTTTTTGAGCTTAGGTTTTCCGCTTTCGTGATTAGCACGACGCTGGAGCGAATATCGCCGCGGCGGGGCCCTATAATGACGCACCTATCCGAATAACTCCGCGCGCCCGGCCCCAGCCGTGCGCGCCTGCGATGCGCTCATCGATGCAGAAAGTCATCCTGCCCTTCCTGTCCGGCTTCCTGGCCGCCCTGTTCTTCCGCGAGGCCACCCTCGCCCTCCTTCACACGGCCGACCTGATCGCCGCGACCGGCTTCTCGACACAACCGTTCGCGCCGCTCGGCATTCCTGAATTTGTCGCGAATGCGCTGATCAGCGCGTGCTGTGCGATTCCGATGGCGTGGTTGTTGCGCGTCTCGCCGGAACGCGAGGCATCGTGGGTCGGCGCGCTCGTGTTCGGCGGAATCGTGCTGACGGCCGCCCGCGTGTTCGCGATCGATCCGCTGCGCGGTATCTGGCCGTCGGGCAACATGATGCCCGTGCTCGCGGCCGGCTTCGCGGCGAACGCGGTGTGGGGCTTCGGTGCGCTCGTGTTCATGCGCGCCTTCATGTCGGACGACGCGGGCGACGAATAACGCCGGGCCGGACGACACGCCCCTCGGGCCTGGACCGGCCGACGTCCATGAAAAAGGCCGCGTGCACATGCACGCGGCCTTTTCGTTTCTGCCTCGCGCGTCGATCGAACGCACGGGTCGTGCCCGATCGACGTCAGTCTTTCAGTTTGCGCAGCGGATGCGTGTCGGGCGCCCACGGGCTGTCGAACATCGCGAGCACGTCGGCGCGGTCGACGTCGGCGGCCGACTTGAAACGCCACACGGGCTTGTGATCCTTGTCGACGATCAGCGCACGCACGCCTTCGATCACGTCGCCGCGCGCGAAGGTCGAGCGTGTGAGATCGAGATCGCGCCGCAGGCAATCGGCCATTGTCGCGCCGCGCGCGCGTTCGACGACTTCGAGCGACACGGCCATCGACAGCGGCGACAGCTGCTCGCGCATCGCGTGGGTCGCCTTCTCGACCCACCCGTCGACCGCCGCGCAATCCTGCTCGGCGTCGAGCGACGCGAGGATCGCGTGGAGGTCGGGCTGCGCGAAATGCCGGTCGATCCCGGCGCGCGCGTCGGCGAGCGCCGACGTGTCCGGCGTCGGCACGACCTTGTGCGCGGCGGCCGCCTCGGTCACGCAGGCGACGGCCTGCGCACCGTTGTCGACGCGCACGCTGCGCAGCGTGTCGAGCAGCGCCGGCAGCGCGGCATCGGGCAGATAGACGTCGGCGAGTTGCGCGTACAGCGCGCCGGCCGCGTCGAGCGTCGCGCCCGTCACCGCGAGATAACGGCCGATCGCGCCGGGCGTACGCGCGAGGAACCAGCTCATTCCGACGTCCGGGAACAGGCCGATGCGCGTTTCGGGCATCGCCATCTTCGTCGAGTCGGTCACGACGCGCAGGCCGCCCGTATGCCGCGCCGCCTGCGAAATCCCCATGCCGCCGCCCATCACGACACCGTGCATCAACGCGATGTACGGCTTCGGATACGTGAAGATCGCATGGTTGAGCGTGTATTCCTCGATGAAGAACGTGTCGACCGCATCGCGGTCGCCGCGCTGCCACGCGTCGTGAAAGAAGCGCACGTCGCCGCCCGCGCAGAATGCGCGCGGATGCGGGCTGTGCACGACGACCGCGACGACGTCGGGATCGTCGCGCCACGTATCGAGCGCCTGCTGCACCAGCCGGATCATGCCGACCGACAGCGCGTTCAACGCCTTCGGCCGGTTCAGTTCGAGAAAGCCGATGCGGTTCGCGACATACGCACGCACGTCGGGCTGGGCGGATTCGGCGGAAACGGCGGCGGAAGTGGAATCGGTCATGAAGGTCATCCGGCAAACGGCAGGCGCACGCTCAGTGCGCCTGCATCTTCGAAAACAGGTTCAGCACGACGACGCCCGAGATGATCAGCCCGAGGCCGATCACCGCCGGCAGGTCCGGCACCTGGCGATAGAGCAGCATCGCGACGAGCGTGATCAGCACGATGCCGGCGCCCGACCAGACTGCATAGATGATGCCGACGGGCATCGTGCGCAACGTGAGCGACAGGCAGTAGAACGCGACGCCGTAACCGGCGACGACGAGCACCGACGGCCACAAGCGCGTGAAACCGTCCGCCGCGCGCAGCGCGGACGTGCCGATCACTTCCGCGACGATCGCGATCGCGAGCCATGCGTAACCGGGCAGTTGCATCGCTCAGCTCCTTGCGAGAGCCAGTACCGCATAGTCGTGACCGAGCTCGGCGCACAGCGCCTCGACGACGAACTCGTGGTCCGCGCGCTGCGGCAGCCCGGACGCCGTGATCGAGCCGATCACGCCGGCGCCGGCGACGGTCAGCGGAAACGAACCGCCGTGCGACGCATACTCGGCGACCGGCAACCCGTGCTTGTCCGCGAGCGTCGCGCCGGCCTGCTGCATGCGCAGGCCGATCGCGTACGAGCTGCGGCGAAAATGCGCGACGACGTTGCGCTTGCGGCGCACCCAGTCGGCGTTGTCGGGCGTCGCGCCCGCGAGCGCCGCGTAAAACAGCGGCTGGCCGAACGTGACGATGTCGATCGCGATCGCATGACCGCGCGACGTCGCGAGCGCATGCATGCGGTTGCCGAGCGCCCATGCGCGGGCCGGGTCGAAATGGGGAAACACGAGCGCCTGTTCCTGCGCGCCGATCGATTGCAGATCGTGAGCGATGTCCATGAATCCGTCGATGCAGTAGTGAAAGTCGCAACGGCGCCGAGGCGATCGCGCAGGGCCGCTGCCGGAATGACGACACAAACCGCTCGATTCTAGCGCACGTGCTTCCCCGTACCGGCCCCACCGGGGCCCGCGATCCGGTCATCAGAAAACACTTGCACGCATTCGGGTTAGCCCATATAATCTATTTCTTCGACGGACGCGGGGTGGAGCAGTCTGGCAGCTCGTCGGGCTCATAACCCGAAGGTCGTAGGTTCAAATCCTACCCCCGCAACCAACCGTCCAGAATTTCGCAAAAAGCCCGGCTTCACGCCGGGCTTTTTGCTTTTGCGCGTCCGGGCGCCGCCCCCTCGTCGCACACCCGACCGCCGTTTCGCGCGACACGCCGCGGCATGCGCGGGCGTTCGAGAATGCCGCGGCCCGGTGATACACTCGCATCAACTCGTCCCTTCCACTCGACATGAAATTCTGCTCCGTCTGCGGTCACGAAGTCCTCGCGCGCATTCCTCCGGGCGACAACCGCGAGCGCTTCGTCTGCGATCACTGCGGCACGATCCACTATCAGAATCCGCGCAACGTCGTCGGTACGGTCCCGGTCTGGGGCGACCAGATCCTGCTGTGCCGCCGCGCGATCGAACCGCGCTACGGATTCTGGACGCTGCCGGCGGGCTTCATGGAAATGGGCGAAACGACCGCGGAAGCCGCTGCGCGCGAAACGCTCGAGGAAGCCGGCGCGCGCGTCGAGGTGCAGAACCTGTTCACGCTGCTCAACGTGCCGCACGTGCACCAGGTCCACCTGTTCTACCTTGCGCGGCTCACCGATCCGGGCTTCGAAGCCGGCGAGGAAAGCCTCGAAGTCAAACTGTTCGACGAGGCCGACATCCCGTGGGACGAGATCGCGTTCCCGACCGTCAGCCAGACGCTGCGCTTCTTCTTCGCCGATCGCGCCGCCGGCGACTACGGCGTGCACACCGGCGATATCTTCCGCTCGCTGCGCAACGGCTGAGCCCCGCACCCATGGTTCCCTGGCTCGGTCCGGACGATCCGTTTCCGTCCATCGAACGCGCGCTCGGTCCCGCGACCGGCGCCCCCGGGCTACTCGCCGCGAGCGCCGACCTGCTGCCGTCGCGCCTCATCGACGCCTACCTGCGCGGCATCTTCCCGTGGTACTCGGACGGCCAGCCGGTGCTGTGGTGGAGCCCCGACCCGCGCATGATCCTCGTGCCGGCCGAATTCAAGGTCGCGCCGTCGCTGCGCAAGACGCTCAAGCGCGTGCTGCGCGAGCCGGAATGGGAGGTGCGCGTCGATCACGATTTTCCCGGCGTGATGCGCGCGTGCGCGCAGGCGCCGCGCCGCGGGCAGCGCGGCACCTGGATCACCGCCGAGATCATCGACGCCTATACGTCGCTCTACCGCACCGGCAACGCGCACAGCATCGAGACGTGGCGCGGCGGGCGCCGCGTCGGCGGCCTCTACGGCGTCTCGTTCGGCCGGATGTTTTTCGGCGAGTCGATGTATGCGGACGTGACCGATGCGTCGAAAATCGCGCTGGCCGCGCTCGTCGCACACCTTCGCGAGCAGGGGCTGGAAATGATAGACTGCCAGCAGAATACGTCGCATCTAGCGTCGCTCGGCGGCCGCGAGATCGCACGCAAGGCCTTTGTCGCTCACGTGCGCCGCGCGGTAGCCGAACCGCCGATTCCGTGGCAGTTCGACAAGCGCGTGCTCGCCGCGCTGACGAGCTCCGCCGAAACGGCGGCGCCCTCCGGGACCGAGCGCTAGCGCGGCACTCCTTCCCTGCATCGAGAGCTGCCCATGACTCACCCGACTGAGCTGCCGCTTTCACCGCTTTCGGCGCTGCAATTCTATGCAACGGCGCCCTATCCGTGCAGCTATCTGGACGGCCGCATCGCGCGCTCGCAAGTCGCGACGCCGAGCCACCTGATCAATTCCGACATCTACACCGAACTCGTGAAGGCCGGCTTCCGCCGCTCGGGCGTCTTCACGTACCGCCCGTACTGCGACGGCTGCCGCGCATGCGTGCCGGTGCGCGTGCCGGCCGGCGAGTTCGTGCCCACGCGCACGCAGCGCAGGATGTGGAAGCGGCACCGCGCGCTGGTCGCGACGGTCTCGCCGCTGCACTACGACGAAGAGCATTACGCGCTCTACATGCGCTACCAGTCCGCGCGCCACGCGGGCGGCGGCATGGATCGCGACAGCCGCGACCAGTACGAACAGTTCCTGCTGCAAAGCCGGATCAATTCGCGCCTCGTCGAATTCCGCGACCTCGACGCGCCGGGCGGCGAGCCCGGCAAGCTGCGGATGGTCAGCATGATCGACATCCTCGGCGACGGGCTGTCGTCGGTGTACACGTTCTTCGAGCCCGACGACCGGCACACGAGCTACGGTACCTACAACATCCTTTGGCAGATCGAACAGGCGAAGAGCCTCGGGCTGCCCTACGTGTACCTCGGCTACTGGATCCGCGAGAGCCCGAAGATGGCCTACAAGGCGAACTTCCATCCGCTCGAAGGACTGATCGACGGCCGCTGGAAGGCGCTCGACCCGGAACGGTTCGACCTGCCGCCCGTCGACGCGGCGCTGGCGCGCGCGCCATTGCCGGGCGGGCATTCCGGCACGGGCTGACGCGCGTCGCGGCGGCTACGGAGCGAAGCTCGCCCGTGCCGTGCAACTCCCGGTAAAATAGCGGGTTGTCATTCATTCGGCTGTCCGCCCCATTCCCGTGTTCAGTTCCCTCTACCCGCTGGCCCGCGCATCCCTGTTCAAAATGGATGCGGAAGACGCTCACCACCTTACGCTGCGCGCGCTCGGCGCGGCCGGCCGCACAGGCCTCGCCTGCGCGCTGTCGGCCCGCGTGCCCGACGCGCCGCGCACCGTGATGGGGCTCACGTTCCGCAACCCGGTCGGCCTCGCGGCCGGCCTCGACAAGGATGGCGCGGCCATCGACGGCCTCGCGGCGCTCGGTTTCGGCTTCATCGAGGTCGGCACGGTCACGCCGCGCCCGCAGCCCGGCAATCCGCGCCCGCGGATGTTCCGGCTGCCGCAGGCCGAGGCGCTGATCAACCGGATGGGCTTCAACAACCACGGCGTCGACCAGTTCGTGAAGAACGTCCAGGCCGCCCGCTATCGCGGCATCCTCGGCCTGAACATCGGCAAGAACGCCGACACGCCGATCGAGCGCGCGGCCGAGGATTACCTGTACTGCCTCGAGCGCGTGTACCCGTTCGCGAGCTACGTGACGATCAACATCTCGTCGCCGAACACGAAGAACCTGCGCCAGTTGCAGGGCGCGGGCGAACTCGACGCGCTGCTCGCCGCGCTGAAGGACAAGCAGCAGCGCCTCGCCGACCTGCACGGCAAGCTCGTGCCGCTCGCGCTGAAGATCGCGCCCGATCTCGACGACGAACAGGTCAAGGAAATCGGCGACACGCTGCTGCGCCACAAGATCGAAGCGGTCATCGCCACTAATACGACGCTGTCGCGCGCGGCCGTCCAGGGCCTGCCGCACGCGGACGAAGCCGGTGGCCTGTCGGGCCGCCCCGTGTTCGATGCGTCGAACGAAGTGATCCGCAAGCTGCATGCGGAAGTCGGCAACGACGTGCCGATCATCGGCGTCGGCGGCATTTTCTCGGGCGAGGACGCGCGCGCGAAGCTGGCGGCCGGCGCGGCGCTCGTCCAGCTCTATACCGGCTTCATCTATCGCGGCCCGGCACTCGTGTCGGAGTGCGTGAAGGCGATTGCCCGCGAACGCAGCGCGTAATATAGTCATAAGCAAACGATATTTAGATATCGATAGCATTTTTGCTATCATCGGCCTCACTATCCGACTCATTGACCCGGACAGGGCAAGGACACACACGATGAAATTTTCGCTGCTGAAGAAGCTGCTGGTGGCCGGCGTGATCGGCACGTCGTTCGCTACGGCAACCGCGCATGCGGCCGACCTCCTCGATCAGGTCAAGCAACGCGGCACGCTGCGCGTCGGTCTCGAAGGCACGTTCCCGCCGTTCAACTCGAAGAGCCCGCAAGGCGAACTCGTCGGCTTCGACGTCGACATCGCGAAAGCCGTCGCGGCGAAGCTCGGCGTGAAGGCCGAATTCGTGACGACCGAATGGAGCGGCATCATCGCGGGCCTGCAGGCCGGCAAGTTCGACGTGATCGCCAACCAGGTCGGCATCACCGACAAGCGCAAGGAAACGCTCGACTTCTCGCCGGCGTACACGTACTCGTCCGCGCAGCTGATCCAGCGCAAGGACGACACGCGCCAGTTCAAGTCGCTGGAAGACCTGAAGGGCAAGAAGCTCGGCGTCGCGCTCGGCACGAACTACATGGACATGGCGAAATCGGTGCCGGGCATCGACGTGAAGACGTACCCGGGCGCGCCCGAGTACCTGCGCGATCTCGCGGCCGGCCGCCTCGACGCGGCGCTCAACGACCGCCTGATGCTCGCGTACCTGACGAAGAATTCCGATCTGCCGTTGCGCCCCGGCGCGAACGTCGGCTCGGCGAATCCGTCGGGCATCCCGTTCAAGAAGGGCAACCCGAAGTTCCAGAAGGCGATCGACGACGCGATGGCGCAACTCGAGGCCGACGGCACGTTCACGAAGATTTCCGACAAGTGGTTCGGCATCGACGTGACGAAACCGATCAAGTAAGCAGGCCTGCATTTCCCGCCCGACGGCGGGCCGGAAAGGGCGGCATCCGCAACGATGCCGCCCTTTGTTTTATCGGTCCGGTTTATGATTGCGCTTTCGCGCACGCATTCGCTTCGTATTCCATGTCGACAACGTCCCTGCTCGTCCAATCGCTGCCGGTGCTCGCCCAGGGTGCCGTTCTGACCGTCAAGTTCGCCGTACTGTCGATGGTGTTCGGCCTGCTTGGCGCCGTCGTGCTCGCGATGATGGGCATCCGGCAAAGCGAAGCGCTCGACGGCTTCGAGCGCATCTGGGTCAACGCGCTCGCGTGGCTGGCGCGCGCGTACGTGAGCCTGATGCGCGGCACGCCGCTGCTCGTGCAGATCTTCGTCATCTATTACGGGCTGCCGAGCCTCGGCATCTCGCTCGACCCGACGCCGGCCGGCGTGATCGCGCTGTCCGCGAACGTTGCAGCCTACATGTCGGAAAGCATGCGCGGCGCGATCAACGGGATCGCGCGCGGCCAGTGGCTCGCCGCGTACAGCCTCGGGCTGTCGTGGGGGCAGACGCTGCGCTACGTGATCGGCCCGCAGGCGCTGCGCATCGCGGTGCCGAGCCTGTCGAACAGCCTGATCAGCCTGATCAAGGACACGTCGCTCGTATCGGTGATCACCGTGACCGAACTGCTGCGCAGCGCGCAGGAAGTGATCGCGGCCACCTATCAGCCGCTGCCGCTCTATCTCGCCGCCGCGGCCGTGTACTGGATCCTGTGCCAGATCCTCGAATGGGTGCAGCGCTGGTACGAAAAGCGCCTGTCGCTGCCGTCGCGGCACTGAGCCGCGCAGTTGCGCCGGGCCACGCTCGCGGGCCCGGCACCCTTCTTCCCGCTTACTCGCCCGAATAACGCACGCCGAGCACGGCGCGCGCCGCGTCGGTCATCGCGATCATCTGCCGCGAATGGTCGTGCGTCATGATCGGGCTTTCGATCTCGCCCGCGCGCAGCAGGTCGCAGAAATGCGCGGTTTCGTAGTTCAGCCCGCCGCCGTCGACCGGCGCGTCGAGTTCGACGGTGCGCCCGTCCGCGTAGCGGATCGTCGCACGCGCGGGGTTCCACCACTTCTCGTGAATCGTCACGTGGCCGCCCGCCGCGGCAATGAGCGCGTCGCCGCGCCCCATCACGTCGAGGCCGCAAAAGAGCTGCGCGATCCCGCCGTTCTCATGCACGCTGTTCAGGCTCGCGAACAGGTCGACACCCGTCGCGCCGACGCGGCCGAGCGTCTGCACGTCGCGCGCCGCGCCGAGCCAGTCGACGGCAAGGAACGCCTCGTAGATGCCGATATCGAGCAGCGCGCCGCCCGCGCAATCGAGCCGATAGACGGAATGGTCCCCCGGCACCGACGACGACGCGCAGCCGGCTCGCACGAGCCGGATCTCGCCGATCGGATCGTCACGCAGGTGCGCGCGCAACTGACGGTACAGCGGGAAGAACGGCGGCTTCATCGCCTCCATGAAGAGCAGCCCGGCATCGCGCGCCGCGTGCAGCACCGTGTCGAGTTGCACGGCGTTCAGCGCCGCGGGTTTCTCGCACAGCACGGCCTTGCCGGCAGCCAATGCGGCCAGCGTGTACTGCGCGTGACTGTCATGGAGCGTCGCGATGTAGACCGCGTCGATATCGCTCGCGAGGAGCGCATTGAGGCGCGCGGCAGGCGCGCCGCCGTAAGTCTCGCAGAAGGCGGCCGCTGCATCGGCGCGGCGGGCCCAGACGCCAGCGAGCGTGGCGCCCGGCACATGCGCGAGGCTTTGCGCGAAGCGGCGCGCAATGCTGCCTGCACCGACGATGCCGAAGCGCATCGGGCGATGGTCGTTGTCGTTCATCCTGATCTTCCGTGTCGGTCGTATGACGGTTGCCGGCACGCTGCCGGCCGGCCGTCATGATAAACGGCCCGGCACACGGATGAGCGATACGCGCAACGTCAGGCACGCACCGGCACGTCGACCGAGAAATCGCGCGAAATCTCGTCCGCGCTGAAATCGATCAGCGCGAGCGAGGCCGCTTCGGCTTCGCGCGGGTCGCGCCGTTCGATCGCATCGACGACGCGCGCATGCGCCTTCACCGCGATGTCGTGCGCGCCTTCCTTCTGCACGACGCGCGGATTCACGAGACGCACTGCCCCGCGCACGATCGCCGCCATCTGCTGGAAGAACTGATTGCCGCTCGCCTGGACGATCCGCGTATGCAGCAGCTCGTCCGCCGTGTCGTAGCCGGGGTCGCCCGGCTGCAGCACCTTGAACGCATCGAACGCTTCGCGAATGCCCGCGATGTCGGCCGCCGTCGCACGCACCGCCGCCTGCGCGGTCGCGCGTGGTTCGATCAGCATCCGGAATTCGATGACGTCGCGCATGAACTGCGGATCGGGCTTTGCCCGGAATCGCCAACTCACGACGTCTTCGTCGATCATCCGCCAGTCGCGCATCGGCCGCACGCGCGTACCGACTTTCGGACGCACGTCGAGCATGTCGCGCGCAAGCAACATCGACAACGCTTCCCGCATCACCGTGCGGCTCACGTCGAACTCTTTCGACAGCACGTCCTGTGGCGGCAAGATGCCGCCGTACTTGTCTTCGACGATACCCGCGACAAGCCCATCCATCACTTTGGCGACCAGTGACCGGTCTTTGCCCTGCTCCATGACACCTCCCCGTGCGTCGATTTGCGAACACCTGCTCCGCAGTTCCGCCGGCCCTGGTTACTACTGTTCTTATGATCTATAAGTTGATGAGTTCGACGATATTTCGCTATCTGGTAAACACCTGACAGGGTTATCCCTCTTTTGAACGAGGTGATTTATACGGCTAAAAAAAAGGCCCGGGAAGCGCGCCGCGCCTGCCGGACCCCGGTTTCCACAAGATTTAACCATCCAATCCATGACGGCAGATAGCGCGCCGTTACGGACTGCTTCTCATTCAGTTTCAGCCAGCCGGATAAACGATCGTTTCAACGCCGTTTTCCGTGCCGAGCAAGCACAGATTCGCGCCGCGCTCGGCGAACAGGCCGACCGTCACGACGCCCGGCCAGGCGTTCACCTGCGCTTCGAAACCGCGCGGATCGGCGATCTGCAGGCCCTTCACGTCGATGATCTCGTTACCGTTGTCCGTGATGTAGGGCGCGCCGTCCTTCGTCACGCGCAGCACGGGCACGCCGCCGAGCGCGGTCACGCGCCGGCCGATGGCCGTGCGCGCCATCGGCACGACTTCGATCGGCAGCGGGAAGGCGCCGAGCACCGGCACGCGCTTGCTGGCGTCCGCGATGCACACGAACGTGTCGGCCACCGACGCGACGATCTTCTCGCGCGTCAGCGCGCCGCCGCCGCCCTTGATCATCGCACCGCTCGCGTCGATCTCGTCGGCGCCGTCGACGTACACCTGAAGCGACTCGATCTCGTTCAGGTCGAACACCTTGATGCCGTGCGATTTCAGGCGTTCGGTCGTGGCGACCGAGCTCGACACGGCGCCGCGATAGCGCGATTTGACGGCGGCGAGCGCGTCGATGAAGCAGTTGGCGGTCGAGCCGGTGCCGACACCGATCACCGCACCTTCGGGCACGTTCTGGATCACGTAATCGGCGGCGGCCTGGCCGACGAGGCGTTTGAGTTCGTCTTGAGTCATGGCGTGGTAATGCTGCGGGATTGCGGAAAACCGCCAGTTTACCGGAGTCGGCGGACCGCCCTGCGTTTTTCGGCGGCCGATGCGCCGCGTATTCAGTGCGTGTCGGCGGCCGGCGCGGGGTCCGCCGCTTGCGTGCCGGGGAAGTACTTGTCGAGCAGCGCCTGCGCGATCGCGTCGCTTTCCGCGTCCGGGTTGCCCGCGTAGTCGGACGGCCGGAAATGCATCTGGAACGCGGCGAACACGCGCCGCGTGCGCGTGTCGAGCACGCCGTCGGTCGGCACGTCGTAGCCGTAGCGTGCGAGCTTGAGCTGCAGTTCCCGCACGTCGACCGGCGCGTGCGGATCACGGCCGCCGAGCCGTGCCGCGACGGTCGCGTCGTCCGGCCATGCGCCGACGCCGGCTTGCGCGAGCGCATGCCACGGGAACAGCGGCCCGGGATCGATCTTGCGTTGCGGCGCGATGTCGCTGTGCCCGACCACGCGCGTCGGCGCAATCCCGTAGCGCGCGACGATGTCCTTCGACAGGCGGATCAGCGCGTCGACCTGTTCGGGCGGATACGGCTGCCAGGTGCGTTGCTGCGGATCGAGCGGGCCGCGGTTCACGTTCTCGATGCCGATCGACACCGCGTTCAGCTCGGTCGTGCCCTGCCATTCGCTGATACCCGCGTGCCACGCGCGCCGCGCTTCCGGAACGAGCTGGTAGACGACGGGCATCCCGCGCTCGGTGCGCGGCTGCGGCGGGATGACGTAATGCACGCTGACCGACTCGCCGGTCAGCGTGCGCAGCGATTTCGCCTCGTCGCTTTCGGTGTAATGCATCACGAGAAAGCGGATCCGCGAATCGGCGCCGCGCGCATGCAGGCTCGTGTCGGCATAGTAGGCGCCGCGATCGACGAGCGTCGGCGACGTGCAGGCAGCCAGCAGGCCGAGCACGGCGCAGGAAACGCCGACACGGAACGGGGTCATCGGTCTCGGATTCCGGAGAGCTTGCATCGGGGCACGCGTCGTTCGGGTCATTCGATGCCCGCGCGTCGCGCGCGGGACGGGCCGGCCCTCGGTCGGGTCAGCTTCGGGGTCAGCCCTTCGCGCGTCGCTGGCGCACGGCTTCGTACAGGCACACGCCGCTGGCGACCGACACGTTCAGGCTTTCCACGCTGCCGGCCATCGGGATGCTCATCACTTCGTCGCAGGTGTCGCGCGTAAGTCGGCGCATGCCTTCGCCTTCCGCGCCCATCACGAGCGCGACCGGGCCGTCGAGCTTCGTCTCGTAGAGCGTCGCCGGCGCCTCGTCCGACGTGCCGATGATCCACACGCCGGCTTCCTTCAGCTCGCGCAGCGCGCGGGCCAGGTTCGTCACCGTGATGTACGGCACCGTATCGGCCGCGCCGCTCGCCACCTTGGCCGCGGTCGCGTTCAGGCCGACCGCCCGGTCGCGCGGCGCGATCACCGCATGCGCGCCGGCCGAATCGGCGACCCGCAGGCACGCGCCGAGGTTGTGCGGATCGGTGACGCCGTCGAGCACGAGCAGCAGCGCGGGCCCGTTGATGCCGTCGAGCAGCTCGGACAGGTTCTGCGCGAGCGGCATGTCCTCGACGCGCGCGACGACGCCCTGGTGGCGCTCGGTATGCGCGAGGCCCCACAGGCGCGTTTCGTCGGCCGCGATCAGCCGCACGCCCGCTTCTTTCGCGGCGTGCAGGAACTCCTGCATGCGGCGGTCGCGGCGCGTCTGGTCGTACAGCACCTCCGCCACCGTCGATGCATCGTGCCGCATACGTGCGGTCACCGCATGAAAACCGTAAAGAACCTTCAGACGTGACATGACTGGAACAACCTTCGATCAAACGTGCGGCCGCGCGACATGCGCAGCCGCGATCCATGGAAAAGGAAAGCGCCGCGTGGCCGGCCGATGACCGGTGACGCGGCGTCTCTCGATACTGCAGGGCGTGCGCTTGCGCCGCCCCGAACGCTCAATACTTCTTGCGGGCGCGGGCCTTCTTCGCGGCCGGCTTCGCCGACGCACCGCCGCCACCGCCCTTCTTCTTCGCGGCGCCACGCGCGGCGCGCGCTTCCTTCACCGCGACGCTCGGCGCGCTCGCGGCCGTCTTGCGGCGCGGCACGGTTTCCTCCGTCGGCGGCAGCGCGCGCACGCGCGGGCCGCTGCCGTTGCGATCGACGCCGGCGGCCGGCGCGGGCGACGGACGCGGCGCCTTCACCGGCGTATCGCGCACGAGCCGGAAATCGATCTTGCGCGCATCGAGATCGACGCGGCTCACCTGGACGCGCACGCGATCCGACAGGCGATAGCGGATGCCCGTGCGTTCGCCGCGCAGCTCGTTCTTGATCTCGTCGTACTGGAAGTAGTCCGAGCCGAGCTCCGTCACGTGCACGAGCCCTTCGATGAACAGCGTGTCGAGCTGCACGAAGATGCCGAACGACGTCACGCCGTTCACCATCCCGCCGTACTCCTCGCCGAGCTTGTCGCGCATGAAGTAGCACTTGAGCCACGCTTCGACGTCGCGCGACGCTTCGTCCGCACGGCGTTCGTTCGCCGAGCAGTGCAGGCCGAGCTCTTCCCAGATCGCCGTGTTCGAACGCGAGCGGCCGCGCGCTTCGTCGTCGGCCTGCTGCATCGCGCGGGCGCGCGGCGACAGCGCGGTGTTCAGCTCGAAGCCTTCCGGCGCCTTCGGCACGTACTTCTTGCCCGACAGGATCGCGTAGATCGCGCGGTGCGTGAGCAGGTCGGGATAGCGGCGGATCGGGCTCGTGAAGTGCGCGTATGCCTCGTACGCGAGACCGAAGTGGCCGATGTTGTCCGGGCTGTAGACGGCCTGCTGCATCGAGCGCAGCAGCATCGGCTGCAGCATCTGCGCGTCCGGCCGGTCGCGGATCTGCGCCATCAGCGCCGCGTAATCGCTCGCATGCGGCTTGTCGCCGCCGCCGAGCGACAGACCCATGCCGCGCAGGAACGCGCGCAGGTTCTCGAGCTTTTCCGGCGTCGGCCCCGCGTGCACGCGGTACAGGCCCGGATGCTTGTTGCGCTTCAGGAAATCGGCCGCGCAGACGTTCGCGGCCAGCATGCATTCCTCGATCAGCTTGTGCGCGTCGTTGCGCTGACGCGGCACGATCTGCTCGATCTTGCCCTGCGAGTTGCAGACGATGTAGGTCTCGGTCGTGTCGAAGTCGATCGCCCCGCGCTTTTGCCGCGCGGCGAACAGCGACTTGTAGACGCCGTACAGATCCTGCAGGTGCGGCAGCAGATCAGCGCGGCGCGCAGCCTCCGGCCCCTTCGTGTTCGACAGCACGGCCGCGACTTCGGTGTACGTCAGGCGCGCCGCCGAATGGATCACGGCCGGATAGAACTGGTATGCCTTGATCTCGCCGCGCGCGGTGATCACCATGTCGCACGCGAGCACGCAGCGGTCGACCTGCGGATTCAGCGAACAGAGGCCGTTCGACAGCTTCTCCGGCAGCATCGGGATCACGCGGCGCGGGAAGTAGACCGACGTGCTGCGCTCGAGCGCGTCGGCATCGAGCCCGCTACCCGGCTGGACGTAGTGCGACACGTCGGCGATCGCGACGATCAGCCGGAAGCCGTCGCCGCGGCCGACCTTGACCGGCTCGCAGTAGACGGCATCGTCGAAGTCGCGGGCGTCCTCGCCGTCGATCGTCACGAGCGGCACGTCGCGCAGGTCGACGCGGAAGCGCAGGTCGGCCGGCCGCACCTTGTCGGGCAGCGCGGCGGCTTCGTCGAGCGCCGGCTGGCTGAATTCGTGCGGCACGCCGTACTTGCGCACCGCGATTTCGATTTCCATGCCCGGATCGTCGATATCGCCGAGCACTTCGACGACACGGCCGAGCGGCTGCGAATGGCGGCTCGGGAAATCGGTCAGTTCGACGACGACGACCTGCCCGACCTTCGCCTTCTTCACGTTCTGCGTGATCAGGATGTCGTGGCCGATACGCTTGTCTTCCGGCGCGACGATCAGTGCGCCGTTCTCGTTCAGCAGGCGGCCGATGACGCGCTTGTTCGCGCGCTCGGTGACTTCGACGACATGCCCTTCCGGCCGGCCGCGGCGATCGTAGCCGACGATCCGCGCGAGCACGCGGTCGTTGTGCATCACCTTCTGCATTTCGCCGTTCGGCAGAAACAGATCGTCCTGGCCGTCGTCGCGGATCACGAACCCGTAGCCGTCGCGATGCCCCTGCACACGCCCCGCGACGAAATTCGACGGATGAGTCAACTGGTAGTGGCCGCGCTTGTCGAGGCGGATCTGGCCGTCGCGCTCCATCGCGGCGACACGCCGGAAGAACCCCTCGCGCTCCTGACGCTTGATCGACAGGGCTTCGGCGATGTCGTTGGCGGCCAGCGGCGCGTCGCTCGTACGCAGCACGCCGAGAATCTCTTCACGGCTCGGAATGGGGTACGGATATTTGCTCAAGGGTTTGTCGATGATTGTTCTCGTTGCGTTGACCGATGGTGCACGGCATCAACATAGAGGTGTCCGTCCGAGACAGTTCTATATTGACGGCGGCGGGTCATTCTATCACCCGCCCGTGTCGCCAAATGACGGGGAATGCCGCGGCCGCGCACGGTGGCAGCCGGTTTGCGATGCGCCGCAAAAAGATGTTGACAGGAATAATTGGGGCGCTATAATTTCGCTTCTTTGCAGCAAGCAGCTACTGCAAAACGTGCCCAGGTGGCGGAATTGGTAGACGCACTAGGTTCAGGTCCTAGCGGTGGCAACATCGTGGAGGTTCGAGTCCTCTCCTGGGCACCATCTGTTTTTAAAAAGGTCGGCTTTCAGCCGACCTTTTTTCGTTTCAAGCTCGAGAAACACCGCGCCCGCATACTTGTACGAGGGCGCGCAGGCCTCGCGCTTCCCGGCGCGTCCGTGGGCTGAAGCATTCTCCCGGAACGCACGGCCCGGCCGGACGCCTTTCCCGCGCTACCGTCCGGCCTCGCAGGCGTTGCCCGACTTCTCCGCCATTACGCCTTCAACGGACTATCCGCGCCCCTGGAGCAGATCGGCCATATCGTCGGCATGTTCTTCCTCGACCGCGAGAATCTCCTCGAACAGCCGACGCGTCGTGACATCCTTCTCGCCGAGGTAGCGGATGATCTCCCGATACGTGTCGATGGCGATCCGCTCGGCGACCAGATTCTCGCCGATCATGCTGGTCAGGTCCGTGCCTTCCCGGTACTCCGAATGCGCACGCGTTTTCAGGCCGTCCGGCGCGAAATCGGGTTCGCCGCCGAGCTGCACGATGCGCTCGGCGATCCGGTCGGCGTGCTCCTGCTCTTCGGTCGCATGCTGCGCGAATTCCTGCGCCACGGCTTCGGAATTGATGCCCCTGGCCATGAAGTAATGCCGCTTGTAACGCAGCGTGCAGACGATCTCGGTCGCCAGCGCGTCGTTGAGCAGCTTCAGCACCTTGGTGCGGTCCGCGCCGTACGTTTGCGTGACCGGGCCGTCCGACATGTGCTTGCGCGCGTCTTCGCGAATTTTCTTGAGGTCCAGCACGAACGGGTCGCTGGATTCAGGTACCGCGTCATGGGTTGCAGGTGATTTCGTCATCGATCTGCTCCTTTATCCGGTAAGAAAATCTGCTGCCCGCCTTGGACAGCAAAATCGATACCTGCCCGGTACTGCTCGACCATCCCGCAGCGGACAGGCCCGCCCGCGGTACGGCAATTGCTGCCTTCCTGCCGAAGGCCGGCCCGTGAGGGGGCCGGACCGCAAATCTCAAGACCTTCGCCATGGCCTTACCGAACGCGTCCGGAATGACGATCGCCAGAATGGCAGGCAAAGTCGTTGCATGGCTCGTCGCAGTACTGATCATTCTGATCGCGGCGATCGCGCTGTTCATTTTCACGTTCGACTGGAATCGGGCACGGCCCATGGTCGACGACAAGGTGAGCGCCGCGATCGGTCGTACGTTCACGATCAACGGCGACCTGACCGTGAGCTGGCATCGCGCCAGCGGCGAAACCGGCTGGCGTGCGTGGGTCCTCTGGCCTACCTTTGCGGCGCGAAACATCACGATCGCGAACCCGGACTGGACGAAACAGCGGTACTTCGCCACGCTCGACGAAATCGACTTCCAGGTGAAGCTGCTTCCGCTGATCACGCACGACATCGTCATTCCGGTCATCCATCTGGTGAGTCCTTCCATCGACCTCGAACGCGTCGCCGACGGACGAAACAACTGGACCTTCAAGCTCAAGTCCTCCGCGCACCCGCTCGAGTGGAAACTCGACCTGCACGACATCCGGCTCGACCAGGGCAACATCACGCTGTCCGACCAGCAAAAAGACGTGGCGATGCAGGCAACGGTCAACACGCTCGGCCATGCGATCCCGATCGGCGAAGTCCTGAAACAGCAGGAAAACAAGTCGCGCAGTGCGTCGGCCGAGGTGGTCGGCAAGCGAGGCGCGCAAAAGCTGAGCACGCAAGCGCAAGCGGCGGCATCTGCGGCGTCGGCAGCATCCGGTGTATCGGCAGCGCCGACCACGCCCGGAAGCCCCGCTTCGGCTGCCCAGCCGCCCGCAAGCGGAACGGCTGCCGCCGTCACGCAACAGACGGGCGAGCCGCAATACGGCATCGGCTGGACAGCGACAGGCAGCTACAAGCATTCGGCGTTGTCGGGTAACGGCAAGCTCGGCGGCGTGCTCGCGCTGCAGGATGCGTCGCGGCCCGTCCCGGTACAGGCCGACGTCAAGGCCGGCGACCTGCATGTTTCACTGGTCGGTACCGTC
This sequence comes from Burkholderia sp. MSMB1459WGS, assembly GCF_001534535.1. NCBI lineage: Bacteria > Pseudomonadati > Pseudomonadota > Betaproteobacteria > Burkholderiales > Burkholderiaceae > Burkholderia > Burkholderia sp. MSMB1459WGS. The sequence goes on along the minus strand of NZ_LPMU01000070.1, from coordinate 96,222 downwards.
ACCGACCCCGCCCATCTGGCTGCCGTCGATTTGCGCCTGTGGCTGCAAGGCTCGAGCCTCGATCGCCTGTATCAATTGACGGGCATCACGCTTCCCAAGACCCCGCCCTACGCCACGGAGGGTCATCTGACGGGCAACATCAAACCCGGCGGCAGCGTGTTCCGTTATGAAAAATTTTCAAGCCGCGTGGGCGGCAGCGATCTCGACGGCACGCTGATCTATACGCAACGCGCACCGCGGCCGCTGCTCACGGGCGAGGTGGTCTCGAATCTGCTGCAGTTCAAGGATCTGGCACCGGTGGTCGGCGCGGACAGCAACGCGAGCAAAGCCAGGCGCGGCGACAGCGCGCGTCAGCCGCCGAACAAGGCCCTGCCTGTCGAAGGCTTCCGGACCGAGCGCTGGAAGGCGATCGATGCCGACGTGAAATTCACGGGCCGCCGCATCATCAAGGATCCGGCGCTGCCCATTACCGATCTGTACACGCACATCGTGATGATCGATGGCGTGCTGTCGCTGGAGCCGCTCAAGTTCGGCGTCGCGGGTGGCTCGATCGCGTCGGACCTTCATCTCGACGGCCGCGAGCGGCCGCTCAAGGCACGCGCGTCGACGCGCGTGCGCCATCTCAAGCTGAAGCAGCTGCTGCCGACCGTGAAGACGATGCAGAGCGCGCTCGGTGAAGTCAATGGCGACGCGCAGTTGTCCGCGACCGGCAACACGCCGGCGGCGCTCGCAGCCAGCTCCAACGGCGAGGTGAAGCTGCTCGTCACCGACGGCGTGCTGAGCCGACTGCTCATGGAAGCCGCGGGCCTGAACGTCGCGAACGTCGTCTACGAAAAGCTGTATGGAGATCGCACCGTGCACATCAACTGCGCGGCCGCCGATTTCGTGGTCACCGATGGCGTGCTCGATTCGCATGCGTTCGCACTCGACACGGACGACGCCGTCATCAACATCGACGGCAAGGTGAACATGAAGAACGAAACGATGGATCTCGGCGTACACCCGCACACGAAGGGCTTCCGCATTTTCACACTGCGCTCGCCGCTCTACGTCAGGGGTACCTTCAAGAATCCGCGCGTCGGCGTGAATCCGACCGCGCTCGCGCTACGCGGCGGCGCGATGGTCGGCCTCGGCATCGTCAATCCGTTCGCCGCGCTGATTCCGTTGATCGCGCCGAGCAACCACAAACCACTGCCGTGCCGGCAACTGATCGCGGCGATGCAGTCGCAGCAACCGACCGCGCCGCCGCCGGGCCAACGCAAGAAGGCCAAAGGGCTGCGCCTGCCGCCGGGCACGCCGGTCGGGGACGCGACTCATTCCTCCGTCCTCGGCATGCCGTTGCCCAAGACAACTCGCTGACTCTCGTCGTTGTACCGGCGATCGTTCCGCCCGAACGCGGAACGGCTGACGATCCGTCGCCGGGCACGAGCTTCGCGCGTTGGGGGAATTCGATGCCGCCCATTGCCGGCTGCCGCAACGAGGCGGCTGGAGCGGCGATCGCCCGGCCTGACTCAGCGGCGAGGCAGGAACCGACCGATACCGCGCGCCGTCGGTACTGTGCATTGCGGGCCGCGGCGACCGTGACGATCTCGTTGCCACCCTCGCGGTGAGCCCGCCCCGCCAGCGCGGGCTGCGTGCGAACAGTACTGGCTACGCGCACTTCGCGAGGGACGGCTTTCGCGACGCGCGTCGCGCTGCCTCCACTACGTCGTCGTCGCCCAGACGCGGTACATCATCCTTCGCCTTCCCAATCGTGCCACTCGACCGAATGGGATTTCAGATACGCCGACACGGTTTCGCCGACCGTCGGCATGAAGTGGTCTTCGCCGATCCGCTCGTACAATCCGTATCGCTTCAGGCTGTCCTTGACCGGCCCCTTGAGTTCCGCGAAGCATAGCTGCATGTCCGCATCGTCGAGTTCGTCGTCGAGCCTCGCCAGCATGTCGGCGGCTGTGACGTCGATATCCGTCACGGGCTCGGCTGCGATGGCGACCCAATGGGTACGGGTGGGCGCATCGCGCGCCGCGGTCATCACGCGCTCGTGAAAGATTTCCGCGTTGGCGAAGAACAGCGGCGCATCCCAGCGCAGCAGAACCAGCCCGGGGATGCGCCGCGCGTCCGGATGACGCGCGATATCGTGATAGCCCTTCACGCCGTCGCGCCGGCCGAGCACGGCCGAATACGGGCGCCACGCCCGCCAGAGGAAAGCCAGCACGGCAAGCCCGAGGGCGATACCGACGCCGGCCACCACGCCCGACAGCACGACCCCGGCAAAGCATGCGAGGGACTGCACGAATTCCAGACGGCGCAACCGATAAAGCCGCCGCAGGCCGGCGATTTCGATCAACGAAAACGATGCGGCGACGACCACGGCCCCGAGGGTGGCTTGCGGCGTATCACGGAGCGCCTGCGGGGCAAAAACCAGCAACGCCGCCACGATGAGTGCGGCAATCAGGCCGCAGGCCTGGCTCTTCGCACCGGCCCCCTCGGCGACCGGCGTGCGCGATCCGCTGGCCGCGACCGAAAAGCCCTGGAACAGCCCTGCTGCAATATTTGCGATCCCGAGCGCGACGAATTCGCGATTGCGGTCGACACCGTCCCCGCTGCGCAGCCCGTAAATCTGCGACAGCATGCTGATGTCCGTAAACGACACCAGTGCGATCGCGGCGGCACTTGCCGATAGTGCGAGCCATTCGCTCGGCGCAAGCGCCGGAAAGTCCGGCAGCGGTAGGCCGCGAGGCAACGTGCCCACTACGCTGATGCCCGTCCGGGCCGCCAGATCGAAATATGCAGTCCCGACGGTGGCGACGGCCACGGCCACCAGCACCCCCGGCAGTTTCGGTGCCCAGCGTCTGAACGCCAGGATAACGGCGAGCGACAGCACACCGATCGACAAGGCCGCGAGGTTCGTTTTTCCGGCGGCAATGGCGCTCGCCAGCGCGCGCAACTGTTGCAGAATCGACGCTTCGTGCACGGTCAGACCGAGCAGCTTCGGTAACTGACTGACGATGATCGTGACGATGATGCCGTTCAGATAGCCGTAGCGGATCGGCGTGGACAGCAGATCGGTGATGAAGCCCAGCCGGAACAGGCCGACCGCCAGACAAAGGGCGCCGGACAGCAACGCAAGCGCGCCCGCGAGCGCCGCCGCATGCGCGAGGTTGCCGTGCGCGAGCGGCACGATGCTTGCCGCGATCAGCGCAATGAGCGCCGAATCGGGCCCGAGCACGAGGATGCGGCTCGGCCCGACCGCCGCATAGGTGACCAGCGCGGCAATCGACGCATAGAGCCCCGACGCGGCGGACAGGCCGGACGCGATCGCGTAGGCCATGCCGGCGGGCACCAGCACGGCGCTCAGCGTCACGCCTGCGGTGGCGTCACCCGGCAGCCAGGCCATCCGGTATGTGCTGAGCCACGCGATACCGGGCACGCGGCGGGCGATTTCCTTCAATCCTCGTACGATGCTATCGCTGACCACACGTGTCGCTCCCGCGTGTCTTGGCCGGGTCATGAACTTTCGGATCGCGCGGTTCCATGACGAGCCCTCTCCCAACCGTCCACCGGCGCGGGCGGCACACTGCCGCTGTCGTGACAAGCCCGGTCGACGCTGTCTGCAGGCTGCCGCGAACGTCGGCGTTTGCGCAACGCCTTCGGATCCATTGCACTGCGCCTGTTCCGACGCGTCAGGCGGCGCAACGGAAACGCCACGCGTCGGTCCGGGTGCCCGTTCGCAGCAAGCCGCGTACCTGGCACCGGCACGCAACCGGTTGAACCGCTTCGATTCGTATGGCCCCTTCTCGATTACGAGCAGTCGCTTTGTACGTTTTACCTGGCTCGCGCAAATTCCGTGTCCGGACCGCGGCGCATGACGGGGAAGAGGCAGATGGATGGGAGCCCGTCGGGTATGTCGGCATGTCGGGCGCGACCAGCGTGACACTCGAAGCGGCCGCCGGAGGGTGCAAAAAATGCTCGCCTGCATCAGACGGCGAAGCTTCGCCGCCGAACGGCGCGCGAGCTGACCGGCCGATGACGAGAGCAAAGGAGTGCAATGGAAAGGGAACTGAAACTGCTGGTAGACCGCGAGCACGTGGGTAGAATCCGCGAGTCGCCGCTGTTCGCGGAAAGCAAGAACACAGTGTCGTCTGACACAACGCTCGTCAGCACCTACTACGACACACCGGAACTCGCATTTCGCCGGTGCAATGCGTCGCTGCGCGTGCGCGATCACGGCGACAAGACGGTCCAGACCATCAAGCTCGACGGCTCGGCGCAGGCAGGCGTGTACGAGCGCGACGAATTCGAAATGCCGGTCGACGGCCGCGCACCCGATCTGAGCTTGTTCACCGATTCGATCCCCGCCGACGGCAGTCTAGGAAAGCTGATTCGCGATAAACACACCGCGGCGAATCTCGAAGCGCGCTTCGTCACCAGGATTCGCCGCACGGTGCTGCCATTACACCTGCCGTCCGACGAAGAAGTCGAGTTTGCGATCGATGAAGGCACCATCGAAACCGACGCGGCTTCGACTCCCATCGTCGCAGTCGAGATGGAATTGAAGCGCGGCCGGCCCGACCGTCTCTATCAGATTGCGCTCGATCTGCTCGCGACGGTTCCGCTTCGCTTCGACCGCCTGAGCAAGGCCGATCGCGGTTATGAAATGCTTCTGCAACAACATCAGACGCCCGTGAAAGCGAAACCGGTGACGCTTCACAAACGGGACAGCATCGAAGACGCATTCCGCCAGATCGCACACAATTGCCTCGAGCACATTCACGCGAACGAACGCGGCGTCGTGTCCGGTCACGACCCATCGAGCGTGCATCAGATGCGCGTCGGCCTGCGGCGTCTGCGCTCGGCGCTCGATCTGTTCGACAAGGTCATTCCCGCCTATCCGGGGCTTCAGGACGAATTGCGCTGGATCGCATCGGAGCTCGGAGAGGCGCGCGACTGGGAGGTACTCGTTCGCTCGACACTCGGCCAGGCACTCGAGCAGACGGAGAAGAAGCTGGAACGCCGGGCAGTGGAACGCGCGTGCCAGCGGGTGGCAACGGAAAAGCGCGCCAACGCAGCCGCTGCCGCGGAGTCCGTCCGTTACACGCGTCTGATGCTGCAACTGACGCGATGGCTAAACGGTGCACGCTGGCGTGACGGCATGTCGACGAAGGCGTCCGAAGCCATACGAAATCCGGCGAAGCGGCTTGCATCCGACATATTGCGTCGCAGGCACAACAAGTTGCTCAAGCGCGGCCGCGGGCTGGCCGGGCTCGATGATCGCCGCCGGCATCGGGCGCGGATCGCCGCGAAGAAACTTCGGTATGCGACGGAATTCTTTGCTTCGTTGTTTCGGAAGTCGGCCGTGAAGCATTATGTGGCGACATTGAGTACGCTTCAGGACGATCTGGGCTGGCGCAACGACGCAGTGGTCGCGGACCGTCTGCTGGATTCGCTTCCCCGCACCCACGCCGATACCGCGTCGGGCGCAGCTTTCGTTCGAGGGTTCTGGGCTTCGCGCGTGGCCGCCGATTACGCTCAAATGAAAAAGTTATGGAAGCGCTTCAGGCGGCTGTCTCCACCTCGATAGAGACCGGTGCCGGCCACGCCGTATCGGGCCCGGCATAGTCGCCGCAACGGCTGCGGCAGCAGGCACCCGCGCAGCGGCCCCTTCCGCGCGAGCGCGCGGGGTTCTGCCCGTGCTGCCGACATTTCGCCGGCTCCGCGATCCGAGCGCGCGTTGCCGATCGGCCAACGCGTTAGTGATGATGCGAACGGGCCACCCGCGTCTGTGCTGCCTTCTTGGCCGCTGCCGAGCGGCCTGCCGCGCCTTTGGTCTGCGCCGCCTTCTTGGCCGCCGCGGAACGGCTCGCGGCCGGACGGCGCGCGGCAGCGCTCTTCGCCTGCCTCGACATCGCGGTCGACGACGCCCCCTCCTTACTCTCGCGCTTCAACACGGCAGTCGTGGTGCGCGAGCGTTTCGCTTTCGATTCGGTGCTCGGGCTCGCCTTTTTCCTGCCTTGTCCCGCAGCGGTGTCCTGCGCCGCCTTCTTGCGGGTCGCTTCGCTCGTCTTGCCCTTCGCGGGCGGCTTGAGATCGACACCCGCACGCCGCGCCTGCGACAGACCGATGGCGATTGCCTGCTTGGCGGAACGTACGCCATGCTTGCCGCTGCGTACGCGGTCGATCTCTTCCTTGACGAACTCGCCTGCCTGGGTGCTCGGCGACTTGCCGCTGCGTTTGTCGGCGCGGGCTCGCTGGATCGCTCTCTGTTCGGGCATGATCACTCTCCTTGATAAAGGCGTACGCACTTTTTCGAGCAACGGGCGTGCCCAGTGCACCTCGAAGCGCGCACCGCGCGCGGCGACTGCTCCGCACAATCCGGATCGCACCGTGCGCCGCCGAAAATCAGGACTCCCCGACACCAAGCGAACGCATCCGAATCAGTGAGCGCCCCGCTTATGCCGGCTGGTTGGATCGATAGCAGAATTTATCGGTTATCGGCCGCCCTCGGCGTTGGTACGTTAGCCGGCTCGCCTCACCGCAACCCACCCACCGAGGAACACGCTTGATGACGTCGATGAACCGCCGCGCGTTTGCGCGCACGATACTGGCTGCGGGCCTCGCTGCCGCGGGCATCCGCACGCATGCGGAGAACACGCCTGCCGCGCTGCGCATCGGCTACCAGAAATCGTCGACGCTGATCACGCTGCTCAAGGCGCACGGCACGCTCGAGCAGGCGCTTGCGCCGCTCGGGCTGCGCGTGTCGTGGCATGAATTCGCGAGCGGATTGCCGCTGACCGAGGCGCTCAACGTCGGCGCCGTCGATTTCAGCGCCGACGTCGCCGACACGGTCCCGGTCTTCGCGCAGGCCGCCCATGCGCGTTTCGTGTATGTCGCGCAGGAAGCGCCGTCGCCGAAGGCACAGGCGATCATCGTGAAGAAGGACGGCGCACTGCGCACCCTCGCCGACCTGAAGGGCAAGCGTATCGCGGTCACCAAGGCCGCCGGCAGCCACTATCTGTTGCTCGTCGCGCTCGCACGCGCGCGGCTCGCGCCCGCCGATACGGCGATCCATTACCTGACGCCCGCGGACGGCCGCGCGGCGTTCGAGCGCGACAGCGTGGACGCCTGGATCACGTGGGATCCCTATATCGCGTCGGTCGACCAGCATCCCGATGTGCGGATTCTCGCCGACGGCAGCGGACTCGCATCGTATCAGCGCTACTACCTCGCATCGAGCGGCTTCGCTGCCGCCCACCCGGACGCCGTGCGGATCCTGTTCGACCGGTTGTCGCAGACGGGCACGTGGCTGCGCGATCACCAGCAGGAAGCCGCGAACACGCTTGCGCCGATCTGGGGCCTCGACGCCGCGACGATCGCAAGTGCGAATGCGCGACGCAGCTACCTCGTGCGGCCGGTGATCGTGCAAAACTTCGGCGAACAGCAGCAGATCGCCGACACGTTCTTCGCGGCCGGGGTATTGCCGACCCGGGTCGACACGAAAGAAGCGCAGCGCTGGAATTTCACGGCGAATCGCGCGGAGCCGGTCGGCGTGTGAGAGGCCGGGCCGCCCCGCCAGGGCGGCAAAATATTTTTATGTGGCCGGATGAAATTGTATTGACAGACTTTCCCGGCACGCTACAATAGCGGTCTTCGCATCGCAGCAAGCGAACGTGCCCAGGTGGCGGAATTGGTAGACGCACTAGGTTCAGGTCCTAGCGGTGGCAACATCGTGGAGGTTCGAGTCCTCTCCTGGGCACCATCTGTTTTTTAAAAAGGTCGGCTCTCAGCCGACCTTTTTTCATTTCGAGCCTCCGAATCGATGCGCATGTTCGGCACGGGCTTCGGCATCTACCAAGATGCCCGTTATTTTGGTTCGCGTCCTAAAATTATGTTGACAGCCCGTGAAGACACGCTACAATAGCGGTCTTCGCATCGCAGCAAGCGAAACGTGCCCAGGTGGCGGAATTGGTAGACGCACTAGGTTCAGGTCCTAGCGGTGGCAACACCGTGGAGGTTCGAGTCCTCTCCTGGGCACCATCTGTTTTTGAAAAGGTCGGCTTTTAGCCGGCCTTTTTTCATTTCCGGCCCCGGAATCATCGCAGGCCATCTGCAATCCCTCCCCGATTTCGGGTGTCCGCGCCCGCCCCCTTTCCCTCGCCCTTCACGAAACAGAACCGGGATTTCCCTAGGCTGACAGGTCCTCGCTCTCGCGGTTAAATAAATCAACGTGATTTATTTAATGCACCGCCGAGCGGTGCGACATGGAAGGAGACGCCATGAGAAGCCCGCACTTCGGCCAGGGAAGCAATTCGGCCAACGTGCGCCGTTACAACGAGCGCCTGTTGCTAAAGACGCTGCGCCGCGCGGGCAGCGCATCGAAGGCCGATCTCGCCCGTCTCGCGAGCATGACGGGTACGGCGGTCGGCAGCATCATCGCGTCGCTCGCCGACGCGAAGCTGATCGAATTCGCCGGCCGCACCGAAGGCCAGCGCGGCCAGCCGGCTTCGCTGATCCGGCTCGATCCGCGCGGCGCGTTCGGCATCGGCGTCCATCTCGACCGGATGCGCATCGAGACGGCGCTCGTCAATTTCGCGGGCGACGTGCTCGGCCGCCGCTCGCACGACACGCTGCTTCCCCCGCCCGCCGACGTGCTCGAGATCGTGCGTCACGACATCGATGCGATGCAGGCCCTGCTCCCCGACCATGAACGCGCCCGCCTGACCGGCATCGGCGTCGCGCAACCGTACAACCTCGGCGCGTGGATGCGCGAGCTCGGCCTCGCGCCCGACACGTTCCGCGCGTGGGAAGACGTCGATTTCGCGGCCGACCTCGGTCGCACGCTGTCGCTGCCCGTCTTCGGCGAAAACGACGGCAACGCAGCGGCGATCGCCGAACTGTTCTACGGGTACGGCCGGCAGTGCGACGACTTCGTCTACCTGTTCATCGGGCCGGCGATCGGCGGCGGGATCGCGATCGACGGCGACTGCCTGCGCGGCGTGACCGGCAACGCGGGGGACATCGCGGTGATTCCGGTGCCGCCGAGCCGGCTGGCGTCCGCGCCGCCGCCGCGCGGCCAATGGGACATCCTGCTCGCGCGCGCCTCGCTGCATGCGCTCGTGCGCCACCTGCGCCATCGCGGCGAGACGGTCGAGAACCGCGCCGATCTCGAAGCATGCATCGCCCGTGGCCTGCCGGCCGTCGACGAATGGATCGACGATTGCGTCGACGCGCTCGCGCCGGCGTTGCGCGCGGTGCTGTGCGTGATCGACGCGCCGGTGGTCGTGATCGACGCCGACACCGACGCGGGCCTGCTCGACGCAGTCACGACCCGCCTGCGCGCGGCACTCGTGGCCACCGCGCCCGAGGCACGCGGTACACCCGTGCTCGTGCGCGGCACGTTCGGCGCCGACGCCGGCGCGATCGGCGCCGCCACGCTGCCGATGTTTTTCAACTTCTCCCCGCGGGCCGGCATCCTCAAGGGCGCCCGCACCGACTCGCAGGAGGTCAACCATGTCGCGATCTGAGTCGCCCCGTCCGTTGCTCGAGATGCGCGGAATCAGCAAGACGTTCCCGGCCGTGCGCGCGCTCGACAACGTCAGCCTGACCGTCTATCCGGGCGAGATCCATTCGCTGATGGGCGAGAACGGCGCGGGCAAATCGACGCTGATGAAGATCCTGTCGGGCGCCTATCGAGCCGACGCCGGCGGCGAAATCCTGATCGACGGCCAACGCATCGACATCGACGGCCCGCTCGCCGCGCGCGATGCCGGCGTCGCGGTGATCTACCAGGAGCTGTGCCTGTCGCCGAACCTGACCGTCGCGGAAAACATCTACGTCGGCCGCGAACTGCGCCGCGGCAACCGGCGCTGGGGCACCATCGACCGCGCGGCGATGGCGCGCGGCTGCCAGGACGTGCTCGCGCGCCTGGGCGCCCCGTTTGGGCCCGACACGCTCGTCGACACGCTGTCGATCGCCGAACAGCAGCTCGTCGAAATCGCACGCGCCGTGCACACCCGCGCCCGCATCCTCGTGATGGACGAGCCGACCACGCCGTTGTCGTCGCGCGAAACCGAACACCTGTTCCGCCTGATCCGCCAGTTGCGTGAGGAAGGCCTCGCGATCATCTACATCAGCCACCGGATGGCGGAGATCTACGAACTGTCCGACCGCGTGTCGGTGCTGCGCGACGGCGCGTACGTCGGCACGCTGGAGCGCGCGGCGCTGTCGGCCGAGCGGCTCGTCGCGATGATGGTCGGCCGCGACATCTCCGGCTTCTACAAGAAGGAACATGCGCCCTACGACCCCGGCCACCTGCTGCTGTCGGTCCGCGACATCGCCGACGGCACGCGCGTGCGCGGCTGCAGCCTCGACCTGCATGCGGGCGAGGTGCTCGGCATTGCGGGCCTCGTCGGCGCGGGCCGCACCGAGCTCGCGCGGCTGATCTTCGGCGCCGAGCCGCGCGTGCGCGGCGACGTGAAGCTGGGCGAGCGCACGTTCGGCGCGCACTCGCCGCGCGACGCGATCGACGCGGGCCTCGTCTACCTGACCGAGGACCGCAAACGCCAGGGCCTGTTCCTCGACATGAGCGTGCGCGACAACATCAACATCTCGGTGTGCAACCGCGATGCCCGGCTCGGCGCGCTCGATCTCGCCCGCGGCGCCGAACGCGCGCGCGACGCGATCGCATCGCTGTCGATCCGCGTACCGCACGCGAACGTCAACGTCGGCGCGCTGTCGGGCGGCAACCAGCAGAAAGTGCTGCTGTCGCGCCTGCTCGAAACGAAGCCGCGCGTGCTGATCCTCGACGAACCGACGCGCGGCGTCGACATCGGCGCGAAATCCGAGATCTACCGGATCATCAACGAACTGGCCCGTGCCGGTGTGGGCGTGATCGTGATTTCGAGCGAGCTGCCGGAAATCATCGGCGTCGCCGATCGCGTGCTCGTGATGCGCGAAGGCGAGATCGCGGGCGAACTCGGCGGCCACACGCAGACGCCGATCACGCAGGAAGCGATCATCGCGCTCGCCACGGGCTCGCAGGCCGAACTGGCCGACGCGCATTGACCACGGCCCCTTCATTTCCCTCTTCTTTCAAGGTACCGAAATGATCAACCCGACCAAGCAGCGGAACCTCGCTTCCGCGACCGCCCATCCGGTCGCCAACCGCACGCCCCTGATGCGCGGCGCCGATCATCGCGCCCGTATGCAATCGCTGATCCGCACGGCCGGCATGCTGCCGGTGCTGCTGGTCCTGTGCGTCGGCTTCGGCTTCCTGACCGACGGCTTCTTCACGCTGCAGAACCTGTCGATCGTCACGCAGCAGGCGTCGATCAACATCGTGCTCGCCGCCGGCATGACCTTCGTGATCCTGACGGGCGGCATCGATCTGTCGGTCGGCTCGGTGCTCGCCGCCGCGGCCGTCGCGGCGCTGCTCGCGTCGACCATTCCCGGCTGGGGGTGGCTCGGCGTGCCGTTCGCGCTCGCCGTCGGCCTCGTGTTCGGCGCGATCAACGGCGGGCTGATCTCGTTCCTGCGCCTGCCGCCGTTCATCGTCACGCTCGGCGCGATGACGGCCGTGCGCGGCGTCGCGCGCCTGATCGGCAACGACACGACGGTGTTCAATCCGCAACTGCCGTTCGCGTTCATCGGCAACGGCTCGATCCTCGGCGTGCCGTGGCTCGTCGTGATCGCATGCGCGGTGATCGCGATCTCGTGGTTCATCCTGCGCCGCACGGTGCTCGGGATGCGGATCTATTCGGTCGGCGGCAACCCGGAAGCCGCACGCCTGTCCGGCATCAACGTGCGGGCGATCCAGATGTTCGTGTATGCGGCGTCGGGCCTGCTCGCGGGCCTCGGCGCGGTGATGTCGGCCGCGCGCCTGTATGCGGCCAACGGCCTGCAGCTCGGCCAGTCGTACGAGCTCGACGCGATCGCCGCGGTGATCCTCGGCGGCACGAGCTTCGTCGGCGGCGTCGGTTCGATCGTCGGCACGCTGATCGGCGCGCTGATCATCGCGGTGCTGACCAACGGCCTCGTGCTGCTCGGCGTGTCCGACATCTGGCAGTACATCATCAAGGGGCTGGTGATCATCGGTGCGGTCGCGCTCGACCGCTATCGCCAGCGCGACTCGGCCCGGACCTGACAACCCTTTCCTCATCGCTCAACCATCGGCGCGCAGGCAGGTGCTCCTGCGCCCGTTCGCCAACAGACCTCACGGAGACACAACGACATGTTCAAGCACACCGCCGCCCTGACCGCCGCCGCCTGCGCACTCGCCTTCGGCGCCGGCGCCGCCCATGCAGCCGACAAGCCGCTGAAATCGATCGGCGTCACGGTCGGGTCGCTCGGCAACCCGTACTTCGTCACGATCGTGAAGGGCGCCGAAGCGCGCGCGAAGCAGCTCAACCCCAATGCGAAGATCACGGCCGTATCGGCCGACTACGACCTGAACAAGCAGTTCACGCAGATCGACAACTTCATCTCCGCGCACGTCGACATGATCCTGCTCAACGCGACCGATCCGAAGGCGATCGAGCCGGCGGTGAAGAAGGCGCAGGCAGCCGGCATCACGGTCGTCGCGGTGGACGTCGCGGCGGCCGGCGCGAACGCGACCGTGCAGACCAACAACGTGAAGGCCGGCGAACTCGCGTGCGACTACCTCGCGAAGAAGCTGAACGGCAAGGGCAACGTGATCATCGAGAATGGCCCGCAGGTGTCGGCCGTGATCGATCGCGTGAACGGCTGCAAGGCCGTGCTCGCGAAGAATCCCGGCATCAAGCTGCTGTCGAGCGACCAGGACGGCAAGGGCTCGCGCGAAGGCGGGATGAACGCGATGCAGGGCTACCTGACGCGCTTTCCGAAGCTCGACGGCGTGTTCACGATCAACGACCCGCAGGCGATCGGCAGCGATCTCGCGGCGAAACAGCTGAACCGCCCGAACATCGTGATCACGTCGGTCGACGGCGCGCCCGACATCGAGGCGGCGCTGAAGTCGAACACGCTCGTGCAGGCGTCGTCGAGCCAGGATCCGTGGGCGATGGCGCAGCAGGCCGTCAACGTCGGCTACGGAATCATGAACGGCCAGAAACCGGCCAACCCGATGATCCTGATCGAGCCGACGCTCATCACGCGCGACAACGTGAAGACCTACAAGGGCTGGAGTTCCCCGCGCTGATCGCGGCGACCCGCCCGCGAGGCCGGGCGGTGCCGGGCCGGGCCGCGTCGCCGCGCGACGCGCCGGCACTGCCCGCCTGTTCGGATTCAGATCAACTGCCGTACGGCCGCACGCGACGCCGCGGCACGAGGTTTCAACATGACGACGACGTTTCCCCGCCTGATCGTTTTCGGCGAAGCGCTGACCGATTTCATCCGCGACGACGCACGGCACTGGCACAGCATCGCCGGCGGCTCGTGCTGGAACGTCGCGCGCGTCGCGGCGCGACTCGGCGCGCCGACGGCCTTCGCCGGCACGGTGAGCCGCGACATCTTCGGCGACGAACTGATGCGCAAGAGCGCCGACGCCGGGCTCGACATGCGTTTCATCCGGCAGGTCGACCGCGCACCGCTGCTCGCGATGGTCGTATCGAAGCAGCCGCCCCACTATTTCTTCATCGGCGAAAACAGCGCCGATCTCGCGTTCGATCCGGCCGACTTGCCCGCCGGCGCCTTCGACGCGGCCGACATCGTGCACGTCGGCTCGCTCGGTGTCGTGCGCGAGCCGCTCGCGTCGCGCCTGATCGCGCTCGCGCAGGCCGCGCGCGCGGCCGGCAAGCGAATCTCGTTCGACCCGAACTTCCGCGCGCCGATGGCCGCGCCGTCGTATCGCGACACGCTACGCCGGCTGACCGCGCTCGCCGACTGGATCAAGGTATCCGACGAGGATCTGCGCGGGCTGTTTCCGGAACTCGACGAAGCGGCCGCGCTCGCGCAGCTGTGCGCGTGGGCGCCCGACGCGACGATGCTCGTCACGCGCGGCGCAGCCGGCATGCAACTGCTGCATCGCGATACCGTGCTGTTCCAGCCCGCGTTCCCGACCGAAGTTGCCGACACGGTCGGCTGCGGCGACGCGAGCATCGGCGGCTGGCTCGCGAGCCAGCTTGCACGGCCCGAAGCGTCGGCAGCCGAGCATCTGCGCTACGCGGCCGCGTGCGCGGCCGTCGCCTGTGCGCATGCGGGCGCCTATGCGCCGACGGCCGCGGAAGTGACCGACATGATCGAGCGCACCGCCGCCGGCGCCGCGCTTTCGCGATAGACGGCGCCGACGCGCCGCGCCGTCACGCGGCAGGCGTGCCGTCGCTGCCGTTCGGCGGACTGCCGGCCTGCAGCAGTTGCAGGCTCTCGTCGACGCTCAGTTCCGACATCGCAACGTCGTGCAGCGTGTCGTCCGCCGCACGGCGCAGCGCATGCAGCGCGTGCACCTTGAGCCGCACGAGCGCGAGCCGCAGCCCGCGCGCTGCGCATTCGGCCGCGAACGTGCGCAACGATTCGATCGTCGTGCCGTCGACATCCGGTGTTTCCTCGAGACTCAACATCACGGTCCGTGTGTCCGGCGCGGCCTTCATCAGGGCACGCACGCGATTGAGCATCCGGTCCGCATTCGCGAAGAACAACTGCGCCTCGGGCCGCACGATCAGCACGCCCGGCACCGGCTTCGCGTCGGCATGGCTCGCGACGTCGACGAAATCGTGGCTGTCGCGCAGCCGGCCGAGCACGCTGACGTTCGGTTCGGACAGCTTGCGCAGCGTCAGCAGCAGGCTCACGCCGATGGCCGCGAGCAGCCCGTGCAGCACGCCGAGCGCGAGCACCGCGAGCAGCGACGCGATCACGACGAGCCGGTCGCGATGCCAGGCCCAGTACGGCCGGAACACGGACGGATGCAGCGAGTGGCTGACCGCGAAGATCACGATCGCCGCGAGCACGGGCTCGGGCGTACGCGCGAGCTGGGGCAGCAGCAGCCAGACGATCAGCGCGACCACGGCAGCCGCGCACAGGCCGGCCACACGCGACTGCGCACCGGCCGCCTCGTTCGCCGAGGTCGCCGAATAGCCTGCGCCGACCGGCATCCCGTGCAGCAGGCCCGACACGAGGTTCGCACAGCCGAGCGCGACGAGGTCGCGGTTCGGCGACACGGTATCGCCGTGCTTCAGCGCGAAGTTGCGGATCGATCCGTACGACTCCGCATACAGGATCAGCATCAGCGCGAATGCGAGCTCGACCGTCTGCATCCATGCGTTGCGGTCGAGATACGGCAAGCCGAATTCGAGGTGCCGGAAATCGATATGGCCGACGACCGCGATTCCGTACCGCTGCCAGTCGATCGCGTAACCCGCCGCGATCGACAGCACGATCACGACGAGCGTCGCAGGCACGCGCGAGCCGCGGCCGAGGACGAACAGCAACGCGAGCGCCGTCGCGCCGAGCACCGCGCTCGCGAGATTCGCGTGCGGCGCGCCGGCGAGCAGGTCGAGCGCGACGTGCGGCGCATCGCCGTGCTGCACGGCAATCGCGAGAATCTTCGGGAGCTGCTTGATGACGATCGTCAGCGCGAGACCGAACGTGAAGCCGCGCAGCACGGGCCGCGCGACGAAATCCGACATGCCGCCGAGCCGCGCGACGCCGGCCAGGACGAACAGCACGCCCGTCATCGCGACGAGCGCCGCCGCGAGCGCAAGCTGCGCGTCCAGCGCCATTCCCGATTCGGCGAGCACGGTCGCGGCGAGCACCGCGGCCGACGACGACGTCGACGACACGATCGCAAAGCGGCTGCTGCCCGTCAGCGCATAGACGACGAGCCCCGATAGCAGCGCGATGAGGCCGGCCTGCGGCGGCAGGTTGGCGAGCCCCGCATACGCGACCGCCTCGGGAATCAGCAGGCCGGCAATCGACAGGCCGGCCAGCGCATCGAGGCCGACGCGCCGCATGCGCGGTGCGGGCGGCGCGTCGAGCGCCGCGAAATGGTCCGGACGCTGCGGGCCGGCGTCGGGGCGGATCGGGGCGGTCGTCATGAGGCGGTCGGCGCCGGTCAGGGTTTGACGGCGATCACGCCCGACCAGCCGGGCAGATAGCGCGCGTCCTGGTCGTGCGCACGCTGCAGCGCGATATCGAGCGCCTTCGCGAAGTTCTTGCGGATCTGGTCGAGCGATACGTGCTGGCGCAGATAGTCGGCCCACAGGAATTCGCTGAACGGCGTCGCGTCCTTCGCATAGCCGCCCGCCGTGCGCAGCTCGCCGGCGAGGCTGCGGTACGGATCGTCCTCGAGCCCCGTCAGTGCCTTCGGCAAATGCGCATAGCCGCGCCGCGAACCGTCCGGGCCGAACGGATGCACCCACTGGTTGTGTTCCATCATCCGCCAGAAGATCGTGTCGTCGAGCCACGACAGATCCTTCAGCAGCATCGCGTTCACGCGCGCCTCGCCCTCCTCGATCAGCGCGAGGCCGAGATGGTGGTGATCGGTGATGTAGTGCAGCCCGTCCGGGCCGAGGACGGCCGGGAACCAGTGCGATTCGATCGCGGCCTTGCGCGCGCGCTTGTTCAGCGCCTTCCAGTGTTTGCGCTTTGCCTTGACTTCGCGATAGCCGACCGTCATCTGGGTCGGACGCAGCGCGTCGAGCCTGACGGGAATGAGATGAACGTCGTTGCCGAATGCCATGGTCGTACCCCATGTTGCGAATTTCCGGCAACGATACTCCTGATCGCGCAAGCCGTTAATCCCTCATGGCACGCGACGTGCGTCCGGTTGACGATCTCCGACACCTGCCCGCGCGCACGACGCCGCACGACGTCGCACTACGCGCGCAAATCGTTGCGTTCGAGACGATGACGAATGTAAGGAATGCCGTCGTGCACGACGCTGACACGCCGCATGCCGAGCTTGCGCGCCACGTTCAGCGAGCCATGATTGGCCTGCGCGATATCGGCGATCACGCGCGGCAGACGCACGGTGTCGAACGCATGCCGCACGACGGCCGCCGCGGCCTCGCTCGCGAAGCCGCGGCCCCACGTCGCCCGCACGAGCCGCCAGCCGATTTCGACGTCGCGCGCCTCGTCCTGATAGTCGGGAATCAGCAGGATCCAGCCGATGAACGCCTCGGGCGCGGCCTTCTCGAAGATCGACCAGTAGCCGAGGCCCGGCGGATAGTCGCGCGTGATCCGGTGCGTGACGAAGCGCCGATGCTCGTCGGGGTCATGCCACGGGCCCGCGATGTGGCGCGTGACCTCGGGATCGCGATCCATCTCGATGCATGCATCGAGATCGGCCAGCACGCGCGGCCGCAGCCACAGCCTCGCGGTTTCGAGCACGGGCAACGTGTCGGCGGAACGGTCATTCATCGGGACTCCTGATGCGGTGGCGTTGCGCATCGAGCGCATTACAGAACTGATACAAAAATCCTTCCGAAAGGATACAGATACCTGTAGCGTGCGTCGCGCGTTTCCGTTTCCGAAACAGTGCATTTCGTAGGGATTATTCCCGATTCGCGGTTATCGCGCTCCACATCGCGCAGCGCGCAAGCCTACACTCGATCAGTGCCCCCGCGCCGCGCGCGAGCCGGGCCGGCATCCGCATGCAAATCGCGAGCGCGCAAGCCAACGAGGAGACCCCGGACATGAGCTGGACCCGCGAGCAACGCAACGTCACGATCGCCGCCTACCTGGGCTGGACGCTCGATGCATTCGATTTTTTCCTGATGGTTTTCGTGCTGAAGGACATCGCCGCGGAATTCTCGTCGACGATTCCCGCCGTCGCGTTCGCGCTCACGCTGACGCTCGCGATGCGCCCGCTCGGCGCATTGATCTTCGGCCGACTTGCCGACCGCTTCGGTCGCCGCCCGACGCTGATGGTCAACATCGCGTGCTATTCGCTGCTCGAACTGGCGTCGGGTTTCGCGCCGAGCCTGACCGCGCTGCTCGTGCTGCGCGCGCTGTTCGGCATCGCGATGGGCGGCGAATGGGGCGTCGGCTCAGCGCTGACGATGGAAACCGTGCCGACCCACGCGCGCGGCTTCGTGTCGGGGCTGCTGCAGGCCGGCTATCCGAGCGGCTATCTACTCGCATCCGTCGTGTTCGGCCTGTTCTACCAATACATCGGCTGGCGCGGGATGTTCATGGTCGGCGTGCTGCCCGCGCTGCTCGTGCTGTACGTGCGGGCGCACGTGCCCGAATCGCCGGCATGGAAACAGATGGAGAAGCGCCCGCGCCCGAGCCTCGGCGCCACGCTGAAGCAGAACTGGAAGCTCACGATCTACGCGATCGTGCTGATGACCGCGTTCAACTTCTTCTCGCACGGCACGCAGGATCTCTATCCGACGTTCCTGCGCGAGCAGCATCGCTTCGATCCGCATACCGTATCGTGGATCACGATCGTGCTGAACATCGGCGCGATCGTTGGCGGCCTGTCGTTCGGCGCGATCTCGGAGCGGATCGGCCGACGCCGCGCGATCTTCATCGCCGCGCTGATCGCGCTGCCCGTGCTGCCGCTGTGGGCGTTCTCGAGCGGCGCGATCGCGCTCGCCGCCGGCGCGTTCCTGATGCAGATCTCGGTACAGGGCGCGTGGGGCGTGATACCGGTTCACCTGAACGAGATCTCGCCCGACGAGATCCGCGCGACCTTCCCCGGCGTCGTCTACCAGCTCGGCAACCTGCTCGCGTCGGGCAACGCGACGATGCAGGCGTCGCTCGCCGTGTCGAACCACAACGATTACGGCTTCGCGCTCGCGCTCGTGGCCGGCATCGTCGCCGTCGCGATCGCCGTGCTGATCCTGTTCAGCCGCGAGCGGCGCGGTATCGACATGACGCAATCGGTCAATACGCGTACCACCGCCGTGTGAACCCGCACGTTGCGGCATCGCATCATCGCGCGCGCCCCGCCCTGCCGGGAGCGAGTGCAGCGCTTTCCGCACCTGCACATCGAACTAGAGGAATTGGTCCAGATTCCGCGCTTGCCCGGTCCGCCCGCGTTTTTTTATCTTAATGAAAACGACTGTTTGAATCAGATAATCAAATCACCTGTTCGCGGCCGGGCAACCGGCATGGGAGGCGGAACATGGCAGTAAGTCAGGAGGGGCGGCCATCTGCGGGACGGTCGTCCGGGGCGCGGTCATCCGGCACGCGGCAGACCGGCGGGACGAAGGCGCGCATTCTCGATGCGGCCGAGGATCTGTTCATCGAACATGGCTTCGAAGCGATGTCGATGCGGCAGATCACCTCGCGCGCGGCGGTCAATCTCGCCGCGGTCAACTACCACTTCGGCAGCAAGGAAGCGCTCATCCACGCGATGCTGTCGCGCCGGCTCGACCAGTTGAACCAGGAGCGTCTCGGCATCCTCGACCGCTTCGATGCGCAGCTCGGCACGCACATTACCTGCGAGCACGTGCTCGGCGCGATGTTCATTCCGGCGCTCAAAGCATCGCGCGATCCCGAACGCGGCGGGCCGGGGTTTCTGCGGCTGATCGGCCGCGCCTACACCGATCCTTCGCCGTTCGTGCGCAACTTCCTGACCGCGCACTACGCGAGCGTCGCGGGCCGCTTCTTCGACGCCTTTCAGCGCGCGCTGCCGCACCTGCCGCGCACTGAGCTCGGCTGGCGGCTGCACTTCGCGATCGGCGCGCTGTCCGGCGCGCTCGCGGGCGCCGAAACGGAAAGCCTGATCGACGAATTCTCGCAAGGCCGCACGATGAACGACGTGCAGATGATCGCGCGGCTGTCGTCGCTGATCGTCGCCGCGCTGAAGGCGCCGATGCCCGACAGCGCGCAACTGTCGATCTTCGCGGCGGTGCTCGACGACGCCGGCGCAAGCGAAGCATTCGGACTGCCGCAGTCGGGCCCGACCGCCGCCGAGACGGCGCCGCTGCATTCCACGAACTGAGCGCGCGAGGCCACGCGCGGCTTCCTGTTCACGATTTGATTGATACGCGCGGTCGTGCGCGGCGTCGAGGCGCCCGCGTCAACCGGCCGCGAAGCACGGGGCATGGGCTGGCGCTGGCGCGCCGACCCTCGCCGAGCGCCAAGACCGGAGACACGTCATGTCATCTTCCGCAGCACCCACCTCGGCCCACATTCCGCCGAACACCGATGCCATCTGGTACGCGTCGTACCCGCCCGGCGTCCCGCACGAGATCGACGTCACGCAATACGCGTCGCTCGTGCAGTTCTTCGACGAATGCACGACCCGCTTCGCCGACCGCGTCGCCTACGTGAGCGCCGGCGCGTCGATGACCTACCGCACGCTCGCGCGCAAAGTCGACGCGTTCGCGTCGTATCTGCAAAGCCTCGGCGTGAAGCCCGGCGACCGCGTCGCGATCATGCTGCCGAACACGTTCCAGTATCCGGTCGCGCTGTTCGGCACGCTGAAGGCCGGCGCGATCGTCGTCAACGTGAATCCGCTCTACACCGTGCGCGAACTCGCGCACCAGTTGAAGGACAGCGGCGCGCAGACGATCGTCGTGTTCGAGAACTTCGCGCGCACGCTGCAGGACGCGCTGCCGGAAACGCAGGTGAAACACATCGTCGTCACCGCGCTCGGCGATTTGCTCTCCGACGGTTTCAACGCGAAAGGACGCCTGATCAATTTCGTGCTGAAGCATGTGAAGAAGCTCGTGCCGGCCTATCACCTGCCGCAGGCGATCCGGCTGCGCTCCGCCCTCGCGCTCGGCGCGCGCGGCAAGCCGCAACCGGTGCAGACCACGCGCGACGATCTCGCGTTCCTGCAGTACACGGGCGGCACGACCGGCGTCGCGAAAGGCGCGATGCTCACGCACGGCAACCTGATCGCGAACCTGCTGCAGGCGAAGGCCTGGATCGCCGATCAGGTGTCGGGCGACGTCGAAACCGTGCTCACGCCGCTGCCGCTCTATCACATCTATTCGCTGACGGTGAACGCGTTCATCTTCATGGGGCTCGGCGGGCGCAACATCCTGATCGCGAACCCGCGCGACATGAAGATGGTGATGAAGATCATCCGCCACGAGACGTTCACGGGGATCACCGGCATCAACACGCTGTACAACGCGTTCCTCGACAACGACGAATTCCGCAAGCGCGACTTCTCGAAGCTCAAGCTCGCGATGGCGGGCGGGATGGCGATGCAGCGCGCGGTCGCCGAGCGCTTCCAGCAGGTGACGGGCCGCCCGGTGGTCGAAGGCTACGGCCTCACCGAGTGTTCGCCGATCGTCACGATGAATCCCGTGGACCTGAACGACATGGCCGCGTTCAGCGGTTCGATCGGCCTGCCCGCGCCGTCGACCGTAGTGCGCTTTCGTCGCGAGGACGGCACCTGGGCCGCGATCGGCGAGCCCGGCGAGCTGTGCGTGCGCGGCCCGCAGGTGATGCGCGGCTACTGGCAGCGCCCCGACGAGACGGCCAAGGTGATCGACGCCGACGGCTGGCTCGCCACCGGCGACATCGGCGTGATGGACGAGCGCGGCTTCATCCGCCTCATCGATCGCAAGAAGGACATGATCCTCGTGTCGGGCTTCAACGTGTATCCGAACGAGATCGAGGAAGTGCTCGTGATGCATCCCGGCATCAGCGAAGCCGCGGCGATCGGCATTCCGGACGAGGTGCAGGGCGAACGGATCAAGGTGTTCGTCGTGCGTCGCGACCCGTCGTTGACGGCCGAGGATGTACTCGCGCACTGCCGCAAGAACCTGACCGGCTACAAGATGCCGAAATTCGTCGAGTTCCGCGACGCACTGCCGCAGACGAACGTCGGCAAGATCCTGCGCCGAGCGCTGCGCGACGAGGAACTCGCCAAAATCCAGGCGGCGAAGCAAGACTGAACGCCCCCTCGCTCCGGGAGACGCCATCGATGAAAGAAGGAACGAAGCGCCGCGCGCGGCATGCCGCCGCGGCAGCCGTCGCATGCGTGCTGTCGCTCGCGCAGGCGGGCTTGCATGCACAGGAACAGGCCGCCGCCGCGAGCGCGGCACCGGCCGCCGCGCTCCCCGCGGATCTCGCGAAGGTCACGCACGAGCCGCCCGCGCAGCAGGCGCGCTGGCTGCGCACGGCGGCCCAGCGCGGCACGCTCGCGCAACTCGACAATGCGACGCTCACGGCGCTCTTCAAGGCGCTCGATCCGCTGGCCGTGCCGCTCTATATCCGTAACGGCCCCAGCGGTTATCCGTCTTACCAGTTCACGATGGTGCGCCAGGAGCGCATCAACGGGAAATGGTCCGACACGCCCGACCGCATGCTCGTGAAGACGACCCGCGAGCCGCTGCGCGTGTATGCGAAATGGCTGCCGGGCGGCGCACATGCCGGACAGGAGACGATCTACGACACGACGCAGCGCAAGGACGAGATGTACGGCCATCTCGGCGGCCTGCTCGGCAAGATTCCGTTATGGACGGCGATCGACGGCGCGCTCGCGCGCGCCCAGTCGAATCACCAGGTGAAGGATCTCGGCACCGAGTTCATCGCGAACCTGTACCTGACCGAAGGGAAGAAATACCTGGAAGCCGGCGTGCAGCGGCCGACCGACGTGGAAGCCAGAACGATCGGCGGCGTGCGCGTCGTCGCGCTGACCTACGAAACGCCGACCGGCCGGCCGCAGTTCTATGCGAAAAAGGAGGTGCTGGGGCTCGACCTGCACGCACCCTATTTTCGGACCGTCGAATCCTATGACAACGACGGCAGGATCTTCGAGCGGATCGTCATCGAGAAAATCGCACCGACGCCGCTCGACGACACTGCATTCGACCCGAAAAACCCCGACTACGCGTTCTGATACGCGCCGGCGGGGGCCAGCACGGGCTCAATCGTCATCGTCGTCGCCGTGGTGCCGATGCCAGTGCTTGTAATAGTGCTTGCGCCACTTGCGGTAGCGATCGTCGTCGTCATCGCCGTAATAGCCGTATCCGTAGCCCGGATAGGCGACGACGGCGGGCTGCGGCGCCACATAGACCGGCGCCGGCTCGACATAGACCGGCGCGACCGGTACACCGATGCCGACCGACAGATCCACGTGCCCCGCCATTGCACTACCGGAAACGAGCAACGCCATGCTCCCGATCATCCCTGCCACTTGCCTCTTGTTCATGCTCCGGATCCCTGATAAGCCGGCCCGCCCGGCTCGCGCGATTAATGTAAGCGCGGCGCCTGCAGCGAGGTGATACGGGGCTGCGAGAGTCGTAACGCGACGTAACGAAACGACTTTGGCCGTTCGGCCTAATCGCGAAAATGCGCCGGAACGTCTATAGTGGGTTACGGTTCGACACAATCACGACTGCGCGCTTCCCTATCGAACAAGGTAGAATTCCGCCAAACGCCTTGTGGACGAACACGCCACACACACGCACAACATATTCTCTGACGCAGGCTCCTGCCGCACCTCAATGGCCAATCCCGCAGAATCCCATCCACAAAACGACTTCATCAATTCGGCACGCAAGGAACGTAAGCGTGTTGAAATCTATCTCGTCAACGGCATTCGTCTGACGGGGTGTATCGAGTCGTTCGACCAGTATCTGGTGATGCTGCGCACCCCCGTGGGTCTGCAAGGCATCTACAAGCGTGCGATTTCCACGATCCAGCTCGACACCGGCGGCTCGCGCCCCGGCGGCGGCCCCCGCGGCCCGCGCACCGGTGGTCGCCCCGGCGGCCGCGAAGGCGGCGGTCACAGCCCGTACGGCTCGCATGGCGGCCCGCGCGAATCGCGCGGCGACGGCGGCTACGGCTCCCGCGAGCCGCGTGAAGGCTACGGTTCGCGTGAGCCGCGCGAAGGCTACGGCGCACCGCGCGAGCCGCGTGAAAGCTACGGCGCGCCGCGCGACACCGGCGATGCCTCCGGCAACGCCGCGCCGTCGGATTCCCGCGGCGGCAACGGGCCAGTCATCGTGACGCGCCGCCGGCGAATCGTGCCGGACGGCCAGTAAAACAAAAAGGGCAAGCCATCCGTTGCCCTTTTCACTGGTACGACCGATGCGGCGCGTCGCCGCGCCGCCGTCACCGGGTTCAGCGGGCCGTCGTCGGCAGGCCCGCGTCGGCCTCGCGCTGCAGCGAACGCACCTGCTGCTGCAACGCCCGCAGTTGCGACTGCAGCTGAGCCTGTTGCGCCTGCAGCGCCGCCGTTTCGCTCCGCACGCTCTTCTGCCGATCCGCCACCGCTGCCTGCTGCTGGCGGGCGATCGAGATATCCGCCTGCAAACGCCGCGCGCGGTCCTGCGTAACTTCGATCTGCTTGTCCATCTGCGCCTTCTGCGATTCCAGCTTCGCCGCCCGCAGTTCGTTGACGGCCAGCCGCTCCGCCTGATGCGAGAAATCGCGATAGATCGCTTCCGCTCGCGTTTCGTCGTAAGTCTTGATCACGCGCCAGAACGCCTTCTGCTGGAACAACGCGATGAAGTACGCACCGTCCTTGACGTTGAACAGCAGGCTGGCGCCGTAGCTGCCGTTGTAGCTCGTGCGCATTTCCGTGAGCGAATGCGCCTGGATCTGACGCTGCAAATCGTCGACCGTGCTCGGCCCCGTCGTCTCGCCGGCCTGCGGCTGCACCGACGTCTGCGCCTGCGAATCGATCACCGGAATCGCGGCCACCGGCGCCGACGCCTGCTGCACCGCCGGCGCCTGCTGCACCGTCGACGAATCGCTGCCTGCCAGCCCCTGCGCGAACGCGCCTTGCATACCTCCCATCATGGCGAGCAACACGCTCACCCGCCCCAACCCCGTCATATGGCTCATGAAATTTTATTCCCGCCCGAGTCGTTGTAATTCACCGCGATTTTATCTCATTAATTACTCGCTTTCGCGGGTCTCGGGCTCTTCGTCGAAGATCTGATATTTGCGCATTTTTTCCCACAATACCTTGCGGCTGATACCGAGCTGCTGGGCCGTGTCCTGACGACGCCAACCGTTTGCGTCGAGCGCCGCGATCACGCGGCTGCGCTCGTTCATGTCCCACTTGCTGCGATCGACGAACACCTCGGCCGCGCTCTCCGCCGGCACCGGCTGGGCCGAGCTGCGTGCATGCGCGATCAGCCGCTGCAGCCGCGCGGCATCCCAGCCGCCCGTCTGCCGCACCGTCACGCCGACGCGCTCGGCGAGGTTGCGCAGTTCGCGCACGTTGCCGGGGAAATAGCTGTCCGCGACCGAATCCGTGAGCCAGTACGGCAGATCGGAGAGCTCGGCGAGCCGCTCCTCGCCGACCACCTCGGCGACGAACGACTTGAACAGCGCGATCTTGTCCACCGCGCCGCGCTCCTCCAGCGACGGGATGTTCAGCTCGATCACCGCGAGCCGGTAGTAGAGATCGGCCCGGAACAGCCCGTCCTTCACGAGCTGCGGCAGCTTCTTGTTGCTCGCCGCGACCAGACGGAAATCCACCTTCACCGGCGCCGTCGCGCCGACCCGCAGCACCGCGCCGTCCTCGAGCACCCGCAGCAGCTTGACCTGCTGATACAGCGGCAGATCGCCGACTTCGTCGAGGAACAGCGTGCCGCCGGCCGCCTGCTCGAAATAGCCTTTATGCGCAACAACCGCGCCCGTGAACGATCCTTTCGCATGGCCGAAGAACAGCGATTCGAACAGGCCGTCCGGAATCGCGCCGCAGTTCACCGGCACGAATTCACCGTGCCGGTAGCGCGAATGCTTTTCGTGCAGCAGTTGCGCGATGCGCTCCTTGCCGACGCCGGTTTCGCCGTGCAGCAGCACGTTGGTGTCGCAGTCGGCGAATGTATCGACTTCGTGCAGCAGCGCCTGCATCGATTCGGAGTGCGCGACGAGTTCGGATGGCTGCAACGTTTCGGCTGCGTGCGCACGCAGTTGCGTGACGAGCTTGCCGATCATGCCGCGCAATTCCGCACACGTGAAATCGAGCGGCAGGATGTGCGAATACTCGGGCGGGTACTGCGACGCGTCGTGGTCGCGCGCCGCGCCGACCCACACCACCGGCATGCCGATGTTGGCCTGCCAGTCGCGCAGGAATGCCGCGCCGCCTTCGATCATCGTCACGCTGATGATCGCCAGCGACCGCCGCATCGCGGCGCGCTCGGGCGAGACCGCCGCGTTGTCGGCGCGGATCACTTCGACGTCGAAGCTCGCCATGCATCGGGCGACGCGGTCGACGATGTCCGCCTTGCCTTCCCAGACGTACAGGTCGAGCTCTTCGATTGCGGGCGTATTTCTCATCTGATCTGCTTCTTCAGTAAACCGTTTGGGCGACCCCGCAATTAAGCGAGATCTGATGGACCGTCGCCGCGCCAACCTGGACGCCGAGCAGATTCAGCAGCGGAACGAGGACTGCGTCAAGGCTCGACAGGAGCGGGCCGAGCAGACTGGTCAGGAAACCTAGCAAAGTCGACACGAAGGTCGAGGGGATCGACAGCAGATCGGCGCCGAGCAAACTGAGCGTAGCGGTGATCTTCGCAGCCGCGAGTTGCGCGAGCGCTGAACTGAGCGACGAGCCGAGCGCATTCGAATTGACCGTCCAGTAGTTGGCGTCGATTCCGGGCACGCCATTGAACGTGTGCTGTTGCGCCGCTCCCTGCACCTGCACCGATACGTTGGACATTGACACTTTTAGTCCGGCAAGGCCACGGACAGTCGCATTGATCACCTGCGCGGGTGACGTGCAGCTGTATGCCGACGACAAACTGATCTTGCCTGACGAATCAAGCGGTGGCTGGCCGATACACAGATTGGCAACACCCGGCTGTGCGGTAATAACGACAGTGCTCGCTGCCTGTGTGGCAGCACATTGCGTCGAGTTCAGCCACGCGGTACCGGTGCCGGCTTGCAGATAAATCGGCAGATTGACATCGACGCCCACGTTGAGCGCGCCCAGCAACGGCCCGACCAACGGCAACTGCGCCGTACCAAGATAGACATTCAGATACACGCCCACTGCCGCCGTCGACGCCTTCGTACGCCACGTCCCCGTCGCCGGATCGATCCCGCCCTCGCCAACGCCGATCGACGGCGGGCTGATGATCTGCACCTGCAGCTGCGTTCCCGTCAGCCCGCCGAGATTCACCGACGGCACATTGACCGTGACCGCCGGCTTGCCGGTTGCCGCAATCTCCGCGCCGACCATCAGCAGGTCGAGCAGATCGACCTGCGCGTTGAGGGCCGCCTGCGTATCCGCGAGCGCGACGTTCAGCAACCCGCCCGCGCCGCCGAGACCGATCGACGTCCCCGGAACGTTGGCGTTCAGGATCGCCTGCAGCGTGGCCAGGCTCGCCTGCAGGCTTGCGTTTACGACGGACGTCTGCGTGGCCGCCTTCACCATCAACTGGATCAGTTGCGGCAGCGTGAGCTTCAGCGCGAGCAGTTGATCGACCGTGCCGACGCCCGCCGCCACGACGAGGTCACCGACCGTCACGTTGGTGCACGCAAGCGCTTGATACGACGCGATGTTCAGGTTCAGGTTGGCGCCGAGCAGCGCGCCGATCAGCCCGTTGACGAGCCCCGGATTGCCGGACGTCGGTGCCGATCCTCCCGAGCAGCCAACCCCGCCGAGCGCGGCAAGGGTCGCGCCCACCGAGAACGTATCGATGTTCGTCGAACGCGCGGTCGATACCGCGGACACCGTCTGCGGCGGTCCGACGAAGAAGAACGGCACCTGGCGCGTGACGACCACCTTGGCGGCGTTCAACTGCGTGGTCCCGGATGTCGCGGCGGCGTAGTAGCTGGGTGCCGGATTGGCAGACGTATCCCAGCGGCCGCATTCGATGTTGAGCGTGTCGCCGTTCGACGCATTGAGCCCGTTCGACTGCGCATTGCTGGTCGCGGTGGCAGTCGGCTGCGAACAGGCGTCGTCCATCCGCTGCACGGCCGCGAGCGCAGCCATGTCGGCAATTCGCTGCACGTCTCGACGCTGGTAAAAAAGATTACCGACGCCAATGGCGCCAAGCGTGGTGACGGCGATCAGCATCGCGATGATCGCCATCACCGAGAACGCGCCGCGCTGTCGTGACGCGCGGCGGATCGTGCCGCCACTGTGCCGGGTAGTCACCGTTTTGCTCCGTCAGCGCGCAAGATCGCCGCCGGACAGCCCGCCGCTGCCGCTGCCGCCGCTGCTGCCGCCGCCCGACGCGGACATCGTGCCGAACCACTGCGGAATCGGCGTCTTGAACGAGTCGATATAGCGCTGATACGCATACGTCCCGGCCGTGCCGTCGATCGGTTGCGGCGTAGCGGCCGCCCGATTGGAGCGCTGCAGGTCGAGCAGCGCGCTGGTCGCATGACCGATTTCGGACGCCGGCGTGTCGCTTTGCGCATGCGCGACGCCCGCGCCCAGCGAGCACGCGAACGCGATGCCCACGGCCCGCACGCGGATTGAGGAAAGGTGAAACATGATGGCCTCCGTGAATATCGTCGTTATCGCGCGAAACGCTGCAGCAGCGGCACGGCAAGATCGAAATTGTCGCTGCTCGCCACCGACGGCACGGACACGCTGGCCGGCGCATATGCGATGGCGCGCTGCTTCGCGCGCATCGCCGCCGCAACCTTCGTCTCGTCGTCACGAATCTGGCCGCGCACCGCGGGCGACAGCTTCTGCTGATCCATCAGCCGCCGCGCATCTTTCGCATGGCCGGTCGCGAGCAGATACAGCACGAAGTTGCTGAGGATCTTCGGGTTCTTCTGCTCGAGTTCGGCCGCCTTCAGCAGCGGTACCCGCGCCCCTGCCAGATCGCCTTCACGCATCTTCGAATACGCGAGGTCGGACAACGTCGCCGCATCGGTCGGCGCAAGCACCGTCGCCTGTTCGAGTTGCTGCGCGGCCAGCGCAAAATCGCCGCGGGCGCCGGCGGTCAGGCCCAGCCCGCGATAGCCGCGCGCAGCGAGCGGCGTCGTCAGCAACTTGGTATAGGCGGCCACGCCGGCGTCGTACTGGCCGGTCGCGCGCAACGCGTCGGCACGCAGCAGGATCGTGTCCGGCGATGCGCCATATTGCTTCTCGTACTGGTCGATGTGGGCCAGCGACGCGAAATACAGCCCCTGCCCCTGCATCCGTTCGATCAGGCCCAGATACATGCCCGGCGTATCGGGCGGTGCATTCTTGTCGGCGGCGGCCTGCATCAGTGCGCCGCGTTCGGCCTGCGCTCCGACGCCGTATCCGGATTCCTTGAACATCGCGCACCCGCTGGCAAGCAACGCGCACGCCGTCGCGCCTGCGAGCGTGCGAACCCACCCCAATCGATTCATCTTGTGTCGCTCCTTCCCCTCATGCCGCATCAACGCTGAATCGCGGCGAGCGCGGACAGCACAGTCATGATCCCCGGCCCCGCGGTCACGATCAACAGTGCCGGCAACAGCGTGACGATCATCACGCCCGTCATCTTCACCGTCAGGCGACCGATCTGCTCGCGCAGCGTCGCGCGCCGCCCTTCGCGCAGACGGTCGCCGAATTGTTTCAGCGGCTCCTGCACCGCGCCGCCATGCTTGTCGACCTGGATCAGCAAGCGCACGATCGCGCGCAAATCTTCGTTGTCGAAACTGTTCGTCAGGCGTTGCAACGATTGCTCGCGCGTGCGCCCTGCC
Organism: Burkholderia sp. MSMB1459WGS; assembly: GCF_001534535.1. Lineage (NCBI taxonomy): Bacteria > Pseudomonadati > Pseudomonadota > Betaproteobacteria > Burkholderiales > Burkholderiaceae > Burkholderia > Burkholderia sp. MSMB1459WGS. The sequence continues at coordinate 66,753 of NZ_LPMU01000070.1, read as the reverse complement.
GCGAACTGCCGCTGCGCGACGCCGAGTTCCCACGACAGCACCGGCAACATCGTCTGAAAATCGTGCGTGACGACCTGGATGCTCTGGTCGAGCGACAGGCCGACGCCCTGCAGCAACCGCAACATGTCGACGAGCAGCGGCAGTTCGGCTGCAATGCTCTGTCGGCGCGCGGCGGCGCGCCGGCGCACATAGATCTTCGGTAGCATGTATCCGGTCACGAGCGCGACAGATATCCACAGCGGCCAGCGCGTCTGTTGCCCGCGCCCGATCAATACCAGCACCGCGAGCGCCGGCAGCAGGATCGCGCAGACGATGCGCGCGCCGACGAACAGCGCTCTGGCACGCACGTCGACGAAACCGCACTGTTCGAGCAGTTGGCGATCTTCGTCGGCGATCAGATATCTGCTGAAGCCGGTATCGAGCCATCGCATCCCGACGTTTTCGAAACGTTCGCGCAACCCCGCGAAACGGACACGCGGCGCGGGCGGCGTCACCGCCTCGCGTGCCGCTTCGGCGGAGCCTGCGCGCGCGGCAGCCGCTTCGACTGCGGCGGCCCGGCGGTCGAGCGCATGTGCCAGCGCGCGCTCGGCACGCTGCACGAGCACGACGCGAACGATCGCGAGCGCGGCAAGCAGCAGCACGCCGATCGATCCGAGCGCCAGCGCAAGTGCGACTAAACGGTTTGCATCCATCGATTCACCTCAGCCGCGCAAGCCGGAACAGCCAGAGACCGCCGATCGCCTGCAGCGCGAACGCCAGGTAAATCAGCTGACGTCCGTTATCGTCGCTCCACATCGCCGTGAAGTAGCGTGGGCTCGTAGCGATGACGAAGCTGCCGACTGCGATCGGCAAAAGCGCCAGCACCCAGGCGGACAGCCGGGTCTCGGCCGACATCGCGGACAGTTCGCGTTCCGCCTGCTCAAGATCGCGCATGAAGGTCGACATCCGGTCGAGCATCACGTCCGCCCGCCCGCCGTAGCGGACCGACAGGCGCAGCACCGCGCCGACCAGTTCGAATTCGCGGATGCGATAGGTATGCGCGATGTGCAGCATCGCACGATCGATCTCGACACCGGAGCGCAGCATCTGCGACACGTCGTCGAGGCAGCGGCGCAGCGGCATCTCGGCCGTCTGCAGCGCCGACTGGAACGCCGCCGGCACGCTGTTCCCGAGCGTCACGAGCCGCACGATCCCGTCGAGAAACGACGGCAACTGACGGACGATCTTCAGGCGGCGCCGGCTGATGCGCGACGTGACCCACAGAACGACGAGCACACCGCCCGCCACGGCCGCCGCCGCCGCGGCGAGCACGCCGCCGGCCATGCCGGCCCACAACGCGAGCAGCACGATGACTGCAAGCACCATCGCGAGGCCGGTGCGCGCTTCATCGAGGCCCGCACGGTCGGACAGCACGGTCCACGCGTCGAACGCCGACGCGCGCCAGCGTGCGAACCCTTGTTCGAACTCCTGCGCATTCGCCGTACCGGCTGCCGGCGTGCGCGCTGTACGCGTATCGCCAGACGGAACCGACGGTCGGGCGCCCTGTCCTACCCGGCTGTCGAAGAACCGCTGCGTATGCGCACGCCCTTCCCGCACCTGACTTCCACGCCACAGCAGCAATCCGGCCGCCGCGCAGATCAGCGCGAACATCAGCGCGAGCAAGGCGGCGCTAGACATTGAAGCCTCCGCCTCGCCCGAAGTTGCCACCGAACCCGCCGCCGCCCGCGGACACCAGCGTGCTGCGGAAACGTGCCAACTTCGGCGAATGCGGATGAATGCCGAGCGACTCCCAATGATCGATCTCTTCGCCCTCCGGCGTAACACGCGCCTCGTAGCGATACAGCTCTTGCGTCGATACGATGTTGTCCGACATGCCGGTGACTTCGGTGATCGACAGGATGCGGCGGCGGCCGTTGGACAACCGCCCAATCTGCACGATGAAGTCGATCGCGTTGGCGATCTGCCGCCGCAGGCTTGCTTCGGTGCCCTGAAAACCGGCAAAACCGGCCAGCATCTCGAGCCGGTACAGGCATTCGCGCGGCGAGCTGGCGTGCACGGTACCCATCGATCCGTCATGGCCGGTATTCATCGCCTGCAGCATTTCGAGCACTTCGCCGCCGCGCACTTCGCCGACGATGATCCGGTCCGGCCGCATCCGCAGCGTGTTTCGCAGCAGGTCGCGAATCGTCACGATGCCGCTGCCGTCGAACCCGCCGGGACGGCTCTCGAGCCGCACGACGTGCGGGTGATTCAACGACAGTTCGGCCGTATCCTCGATCGTCACCACGCGTTCCGCCATCGGGATGTGAAACGCCAGCGCGTTCAGCAGCGACGTCTTGCCCGAACTGGTGCCGCCCGACACGAGGACGTTGCAGCGCGCGTCGACCGCGGCTTCGAGCAGCCGGCCGATTTCCTCGTTGTAGGTGCCGTTGCCCAGCAGGTCCTCGGGTTTCAGCGGATCCTTGCGGAATTTCCGGATCGATACGACCGGGCCGTCGATCGACAGCGGTTCGATCACGACGTTGACCCGCCCGCCGTCGGGCAGCCGCGCATCGACCATCGGATTCGATTCGTCGAGCCGCCGGCCGACCGGCGCGAGAATCCGCCGCACGATCCGCAGCAGATGCGCGTTGTCGGTAAAGCGGATCGGCAGCTTCGACAGGATCCCGTGGCGAGACACGTAGATGTCGTTGTAGCCGTTGATCAGGATGTCCTCGACATGCGGGTCCGCCAACAGGTCTTCGATCGGCCCGAAGCCGGCGAGCTCCTTCGTCAGCGCTTCGGCCACCGCGCGTACCTCGCTCTCGTTGAGCGGGATGCGCCGCAGCCGCACGAAGCTGTCGATTTCGAGATCGACGAACTGATTGATCGCCTGTCGCGACCAACGGCCGAATTCGGCACCCAGTTCCTCGATCCGCGTGAGCAGATGCTCGTGCGCGGCATTCTTGATGTCGTGGAACTGTTGCGTTTGCGAGAACGGCGCTGCGCCGTCGGCAAATTGAATGTCGTGTGCCATCGCTTACGACCGCTTCGTTGAGGATTGAATGATGCGCCTGAGCGCCGAGAGGCCGCCGGCCGCACGCAGGGTCGCTCCGGGCGCCGGCGCGCCCGCGAGGCGCTCGACCAGCGGCCCGAGCGCACGGACGTACGGATCGCGTTCAGCGACCTCGGCGATCAACTTGCCCTGGTTCGCCGCATGCCCGATCGACACGCGCCGCGACGGCAGCGTCGCAACCAGCGACAGTTCGAGCCGTTCGGCAATCTGCGCGGGCATCAACCCGAGCTCAGCGTCGAACTGGTTGACGACGAGCCGGATCCGGTCGATCGCGGCACCGGCCTCGCGCAACCCGTCCAGCATCTCGACGGCAGACACGACCGACGCCACGCCCTGATCGCAAACCAGCCATGCTTCGTCCGCCAGGTTCACGACCTGCGCGATGAATTCGCGATTCGGAAAGCCGCCTAGATCGACGATCTGGTGATCGAAAAACGCCCGTAGCCGGTTCAGCAACGCCGCGCACGACGCCGTCGCCACGTCGCGCAGCTCGGCGAGATTCGGCGGCAGCGTCGTCAGGGCGACGCCGCTCGAGTGGCGCGCGAGCGCAGTCGTCACGAACGTGCGGTCGATCCGGCGCAGGTTGCGCACCGCCTCGACGAAATGAAATTCGCAGCGCGTGTTCAGAAACAACGCGCCGTCGCCGGCCGGCAGCCCGAGATCGAGGAGCGCCGCCGTGTGTGCGGGGGCGGCCTGCCGTCGCTGCATCAGCACCGACAGGTTCGCGGCGAGCGTGCTCACACCCATCCCGGCGCGCGCGCCGAGCAATGCGGTGACCTTCCCGTGGCGATTCGCCGGCTCGCCGACGTTGTCGAGCAACACCCGCGTGATCCGCAGCGCCTCGTCGGCCGGTGCGGAAAAATCGACGAAATCGCGCACCCCCGCGCGCAGCGCGGCGAGTGCTCCTTCGGGTTGCGCGAGCGAGCCCAGTGCGACGACCGGCACGCCCGGATGCGCCGCGCGTACCGCGGATACCACCGTGCTTGCAGCCGCGCAATCACCGGAAAAATCGATGAACACCAGCGCCGGATTCAACACGCCGATACGCTGCGACAGCGCGGCACCGTCGAGCGGTACCCCTTCGACCGCGCCGGCGGACACCAGCGATTGCGACAGCCAATGCACATGCTCGGCAAGGGAGGATGCGCAGACGAAGTGGTCGGTGACGGCGGGCTCAGCCAAGGAATAGGTTCTCGCATTCATCTTGAATACTCCCAATGAAGCAAGGCATCGCATCATGCGCGACGGCCTGCGCGGTCCGGTAACGATTCGGCGCGCTCATTTCGAGAACCCCGGCCCTGCGTCCGGCGATGCCATGCCGCCCAGGTACGAACGCCACACCGGACCGTCGCGCTGCTCGGACAGCTCGCCCGGCGTCGCCGGCAGCGGTGCGCCCTGCGCGATCGGTGCAACGAGATGCGGCGTCACGATGATCACGAGCTCCTTGTCGTTCTGCTGGTAGCTCAGATTCTTGAAAAACGCGCCAATGATGGGCAGATCACCCAGGAACGGCACCTTGTTGACGTTGGACGTGGTCTCGCGGTCGATCAAGCCGCCGATCACGAAGCTTTCGCCGTCGCCGAGCTCGACCGTCGTGTCCGCGCGCCGCGTCGTCAGCGCGGGCACCTGCACGCCGTTGATCGTGATCGAATGCACGAAGTCGAGCTGGCTCGATTCAGGCGCGACCTTCAGCGCGATCCGTCGTGGGTTCAGCACGGTCGGCGTGACCGTGAGCCCGACGCCGTAGGGTTTCCACTCGATCGAGATCGTGCCGAGCGATTGCGGCACCGGCACCGGAATTTCGCCGCCCGCGAGGAAGTTCGCGCTCTGACCTGACAACGCGACGAGCGTCGGCTGCGCGAGCACCCGGGCCAGGTTGTTCGCCTCGAGAATCGACAGGTCAGCGAACAACCCGCGGGACATCGAATGGATGACGAGGTTGAACGCCGACGAAATCGGCACGTTCGTGTTGTAGGTGAGCGAGCTGTTCGGCGAGCCGGTAATCGATGTCAGCCCCGTCGGCGCGAAGGCCCCGAACGCAAAGCCGTTGCTCTGCTTGAAGAAGTTGAGCCCCGCCTGCTTCAGCACCGAGCGGCTGAATTCGACGACCCGCACGTCGACCTGCACGACATTCTTGCCGGAGATCGTCGACGCATCCAGCGTCGTCCCGTCCTTGCCGCCGACTGTCCTTGCCGCATGCACTGCCCGCTGATGCCCGTCGAGCGCTCCGGACGTACCGCCGATCACCGTCGTGCCGCCGTACGTGTTCACGCTCGGCGACGCGCTGTCGAGGAGAGCCCGCGCCGCGCCGCTCGTGACGTTCACGTTGTAGACGGTCGGCTCGTCGCGGCCGCGCTCCCATATCATCACGTTCGTCGCGCCGGCATTCTTCGCCACCAGCAGCACGCCGCCGCGCCCACCCTTCACGACGAGCACGTCGGCCACCGACGGATCGCCGACCGCGACCCGCTGCAGCGCACGCCCCGTCGCAAGCTGCCGTTGCGCGCCGACTGCAAGGCTGATCGTCCCGCTCGTGTCGGCCGCGTCCGACAGCGGCGGCATCGCCAGCGCGCTCAATGCAATAGCCAAACCAATCAGTTTCTTTTTCATTGTTTTGCCGTCTTCGTCCCGCTCAATAAGCGACCGTTTCGGTCCGCCCACCCCGAATCACTTCGATGCTGCCACCGCTCGGATGCCGCGCGACCGCCCGCGGCGCCACACGCGGAGCCGGCGCCATCGCACTCTTCGACAACTCGGCCAGCACCATGCCGGCAGCGGCAACCGCCGACGGGCTCTTGTCGTCGCCGACGCGAACCGCGACGGTTTGCGCCGCGACATCGTCGTCGCGCGGGTTACGCAGCGCGAGCAGGAGCCGACCGCTCTGTTCGGCAAGCGCCAGCGCGTCGACCTGTGCAGTGGGCACGGCCAGCACCGCGGTCCGCATCCCGACCACCGAGCCGTTCGAACTGTCTCGCTCGGTCGTTGCATCGCCAAACGACAGCACGCGGACCTTCGACATCAGCAGCCGCGCCTGAGTATTCACGATCTCCGCCGTCGACGTCCCGCCGATCGCCACGCCGGTCCCGTCCCGCTTCAGATTCACGAACACGTCGACATAGTTGCCGGGGCGCACGCGATTACCCACCGCGTTGGTCTCGTCGACCTTGATCGCGACGGCGCGCTCTCCCGGTGCGATCTGCTCGGCGAGACCGGACGACAATGCGCTCGCGACGACGGCCGCATGTGCGGGAATGTCGGCTGCCGGGGTGCGACCGACCAGCTGCAACGGATCGGCGAACGCCCCCTGCGGCGCGGCGGTCGACTGCTGGACCTTCAGCGCATCGGCCGGAATCGGTTGGCCGGCTTGCAACGGCCGAGTCGTCACGACGACCGGCACGCTCTGCGTCGCGACCGTCGAGGCAACCGGCGCGACATCGGCCGGCTTGCGACCGAGCATCCATGCATAGACGCCGAGCAGAATCGCGATCGCGATCAGCAAACCCGCAATGATCTTCGTCAGGTTGTTGGCCATGATGTTGTTATGTTTCCCCGCTACTCACGATTGAATTCTCCGCGCAACGTTGCCGACCGGGGCGCCCTCGACCCGGCACGACACCGTAGCTGTCGTCTATATGATGTTGACCGGGCTGATCTGGACCATCGCGGTTCCGGTGAGTGTCGACGGCACCGGCAACAGCGAACCGAGCAGCGGGAACGATGGGATCAGCGGACTCTGCGAGTATGGGTAGGTCAGCGTGATCTGCACGCACAGCATCGTCGGGTCGTACGAACAGTTGCCTTGCTGCGTGGGCGAGCATGTCGACCCTTTCAGCCACGTGGTCAGGTTCGTCGCGGCCGTGCATGCGGCCTGGGCTCGCGCCGCCAACGCGGCTTGCTGCGCTGCCTGCACCGACGCGGCCGCACCGACCTGCTGATAGTTCAGCGCGGCGCGAGCGCCTTCCGTTGCGGCAAGCGTCAGGTTCTGCTGGGCCGCGAAGATCATCCCGTACGTGATGATCGCGTACAGGATCAGGAAGAACACCGGCAGCATCAGCGCAAATTCGATCGCCGTCGCACCGCGCTCGCGACGTCGCATGCCGGATACCGGACAAACGACCGTCATTGCATCCCCCCGGTCACGATCCGATACAGGCACCACAGCGCTGCGGGGATCACGAGGAACGCGGCATACGGCGACGCCCGGAAACCGGCGATCTGCATCGTCGGGGAACGCCGCTGCCACAACGCCGACACGGGCGTACGGGTGGCGAAGATCAGCGTGCCGGCATGCGCGAATGCCAGCAGGCTCGCAATGATCCAGAGCCACAGCAGCGCATGCGGGCCGCACCACGCGCCCAGCACCGCGAATACCTTGACATCCGCAGCACCCATTACGCGCAGCACGAAAAAGGGGAAAAGGCTCAGAAAACCGACCAGTACGCCAATGAGCGCCTGATTCACGGATATGCCGAACGGATTATGCCCGGCGAGTACAAATGCAGATGCGAATCCACCGATCACCAGTGAATTCGGTATACGCCTATGACGGATGTCCTCGAGCGCGACAAGCATTGCCCACGCGAGGAAAACCCCGACGCCAGTTAGCAGGATCATTTACACCCCGAACGGCAAAACTTACCGCGCGGATTGCCGAAGCAATCCGCGCCCCTAACAACAGGGAAATGAGCAAAGCTCGTTCGTTATGCCGCCGGCAGTTTGCTGGCGATGTAGTTGAACGCCCCCGAGATGCCACCCGTCAACGTGCTCATGGCACTGACGAGAGCGACGGCGATAAGTCCGGCGATGAGTCCGTACTCGACTGCAGTAACCCCGTCTTCTTCCTTAAGGAAACGCTTGATGATTGCTTTCATTTTATTCCTCGTGCCTGTATTTACGTTTTCTGGCCTTTTATACGTATACGTCCCCGCATATCTGGCCGTTTGCCCCAGCCGTTCGCCACATCTGCTGCAACGACAACCGGGTGCGCTTTCTTTATAGGTCGCCCCGAAGGGCATTGCTCACGATTTGATGCAAGTTAACATTCGCGATAGTGGCCCTCCTCGAACGTAGTGTACCGAACCGTACATTTGCTTACATCTGCTCCGGATTCTATATCTGATCCGATTTAACTTCCAACTCCTTTTTTACCAACCTGGATCGAAAAAATGACCGAAGCGCAACATATTTGTACGGCGTTTCGGTACGACTTACACATAGGATTTACGATAGGTTAGATGTGCACACCTAATCCACCAGTAAAACCGTTGCCTCGTCCACCAAGCCTGGGTGAGCCCCACGTTACGCCGCACGCGTAACGCCAATGTTGTGACGTTACGTTACGAAACGGCCGAAACCGTTCTCATTCACCCGCACTTAAACAGATTCAACAATCTTTCGATCCCCCTAATTTCCTTCTCCGACAAGGAATTGCCTCGTTTAAAACCCGCTGCCGCCCCATCGGGTATCGAAATGGCACGACAGTTGCAGAGTAGTCCTCGCACCACTCAACACAATGCAGCTCACAACACATTTTTAATGCGAGGAAGAAATGGACATTAAGGTTATCCCTCATGGCGTGTTCCGGACGACTCTGATCGCGGCCACCGTTGCAGCCATGCTTTCCCTCTCCGCGTGCGGCGGCTCCGGCTCCATCAGCCAGGGTCTCGGCGGCGGCGGCTCCAGCTCGGGCGGCGGTGACACGATCTCCACGTCCGGCGGCAACGGCTCGAGCGGCACCTCGGGTACGAGCGGCACCTCCGGCACGAGCGGGTCCTCGGGCACGAGCGGCACCAGCGGCACCAGCGGCACCTCGGGCACGAGCGGCACCTCCGGTACCAGCGGAACCTCGGGCACGAGCGGTACGTCCGGCACCTCCGGTGTGTCGGCGAACCCGGTGGGAAATGTCCTCGCAAGCGGCAGCAACATCATCACGAATGCCGGCAGCACCGTCTCCGGTCTCGGCTCCGTCATCGGCAGCCAGACGCTGCCGGGCGTCAATCCGGCCACCACGCAAGCCGCGGGCGGCATCGTGCAAAGCGTAGGCGGCGCGGTCACCGCGCTGGGCAACGGCCTCGGCAGCGGGCTCGGCCAACTCGGCGCGACGAAGGATCCGGTCGGCACCACGGTCGCCAGCACGGGCGGCGTGGTCAATCAGCTCGGCGGCGCAGTCACGCAAACGGGCAACCTCGTCACGAGCCTCGGCAGCGGCCCGCTGTCGCCGCTCGCGCCGGTCACGGGCGCGGTCGGCGGCCTTGTATCGACGCTCGGCGGCGCCGTGTCGAACGGCGGCACCACGCTCACCAACGCACTGTCGACGGGTCCGATTCAGCAGGTCACGCAAACGGTCAGCTCAGCCATCACGCCGATCACGACGATGGTCGGCCAGACGACCCAGACGATCGGCACGGCAACCGGCCTCGGCGCGCCGGTCAACACGCTGCTCGGCACGGTCGGCAACGGGCTGAACCAGGCCGGCGCCCTGCTCGCATCGACGGGCGGCAATCCGGTCACCACCGGCCTCGGCAACACCGTCTCGTCGACGGGCAACACCGTGAAGGCCGTCGGCGGCCTGCTCACGGGCGGCACCGGCGGCGTGACCAACCCGCTCGCCCCGCTCACCGGTCTCGTCTCGACGGTCACCGGCACACTCGGCGGCGCAACGGGTGGCGGCAGCGGCCCGCTCGCACCGGTCACCGGCCTCGTCTCGACTGTCACGGGCGCACTCGGCGGCGCAGCGGGCGGCAGCGGCGGCCCGCTCGCACCGGTCACCGGCCTCGTCTCGACGGTTACCGGCGCGCTCGGCGGCGCAGCAGGCGGCAGCGGCGGCCCGCTCGCACCGGTCACGGGCCTCGTCTCGACGGTCACCGGCGCGCTCGGCGGCGCAACGGGCGGTACCAGCGGCGGCCCGCTCGCACCGGTCACCGGTCTGCTCGGCGCAGTCACGGGCGCACTCGGCGGCGCGACGGGTGGCGCAGGCGGCAGCAGCCCGCTCGCCCCGGTGACGAATGCCGTCTCCACGGTCACGAGCACGGTCGGCGTACCGGCACTGAGCGGCGGCACGGGTGCCGTCACGAACTCGGGCTCGTCGTCGAATCTGCTTGCACCCGTCACGTCGCTGATCGGCGGCCTGCTCGGCGGCACGCACGGCAAGTAATCCGACACCCATTCATCGAAAAGACAGCGAGGAGTCCATCATGTCCCAGCAACGTTCCATCACGACGGTCGCCCTGCGCCACTGGCGCGTGCCCCTCACCGCCTTCGCCGCAGCGTGCCTGCTGGCCGCCTGCGGCGGTGGCGGCGTCAGCTCGCCGCCGACCAGCAGCAACGACAACAACAACCCGAGCACGAGCGGCACGCCCGGCACGAGCGGCACCAGCGGCTCGCCGACCGGCACCAAGGGCGTCATCAGCACGGTCGGCCAGACGGCTACCGACCTCGGCAGCACGGTCGGCAACATCAGCCTGCCGGGCCTCGGCGACGGTGTGACGAAGGGCGTCGGCAGCACGCTGTCCAGCACCGGCACGATCGTCGGCGCGGCCGCCGATGCGGTGAGCAACGGGCTGGGGCAGATCGGCTCGACGAAGGACCCGGTCGGCACCACGGTTGCCGGTCTCGGCAACGTCGTCGGCGCGACCAGCAACACGGTGTCCGGCCTGAGCTCGACGGTCAAGGCGCTGGGCACCGGCCCGCTGGCACCGCTCGCGCCGGTCACGACGCCGGTCGGCACCGTGCTCGATACGGTTGCCAACGGCCTGACGGCCGCCGGCACGACGATCGGCTCGACGCTGTCGTCGGGCGCCGTCCAGCAGGTCACGCAACCGATCAGCTCGGCGATCACGCCGCTCGTGATCACCGCCGGCCAGGTCACGCAGCAGGTCGGCACGACGACCGGCCTCGGCCAACCCGTCTCGGGCCTGCTCGGCCAGATCGGCGGCGCAATCAGCTCGGCCGGCAAACAGGTCGGCGGCACGTCGAGCCAGCCGCTCGTCGGCGACGTCGGCCAACTCGTGACCGCGGTCGGCAATACCGTGACCAACGCGGGCGGCCTCGTCAATCCGAACGGCCCGAACGGCGCAGCACCGATCCCCGGCCTGATCACGAGCCTCGTCGGCGGCTCGACGGCAACCGTCCAGAACGGCTCGTCGTCGGGTTCCGGTTCGACGAACCCGCTCGGCGGCCTGCTGTCGGGTCTCGGCTCGACGCCGCTCGGCTCGCTCACGGGTGCGCTCGGCGGTGCAACGGGCGGCTCGGGCAGCGGCCCGCTCGCGCCCGTCACGAATCTTGTTTCGACGGTCACCGGCACGCTCGGCGGCGCAACGGGTGGCGCAGGCGGTGCAAACCCTCTCGCGCCCGTCACCGGTTTGCTGAATACTGTCACCGGAGCGGTTGGCGGTGCAGCAGGGTCCGGGGGCTCGAGCCCGCTCGCGCCGGTCACGTCGCTGGTCGGCAGCGTGTCGGGTACGGCGTCGTCGGGCAGCGGTTCGACGGGCCTGCTGGCACCGGTCACGGGGTTGCTGGGTACGTTGGGTAGCGTTGGCAAGTAAGGAGGACGGTCGCGTCATCGCAGCCGGAGCGAATGACGCGGCCGTACAAACACAACCGGCATTGCGGCACGCGGCGCGCGACACCCTGGTGTCGTGCGCCGGCATTACGAAGAAGACGAAAAGCAAGGCCTACGAGGAAGAACAATGAAATCCAGACTCGACAGATGGATGATGCTGCTCGCCATCGCGGCAGCAGGCACGGCACAGGCACAAACGCGCGTCGGCGGCAATCCGCTCGACTCCCTTCCCCAGATCAACGCACCGAAGACGGGCCCGAACGTCACCGTTCAGGTCGCACCGCAGGCGCCGCAATTGCAGGAGTTGCTGTCGCGACACCTGACGCCGACGACGTTCCAGGTCGAAGGCGTGAAGTCGGTGCCGTTCGAGGAAATCACGCGCCGCTTCACACCGCTCGTCGGCAAGGACATCACGATCGGCGAGCTGATCGAAACCGCCAACGGCGTGACGAAGCTGTACCAGGAACGCGGCTACGCGCTGTCGTTCGCGTTCGTTCCCGCGCAGACGTTCGAGAACGGTGTCGTGCGCATCACGGTGGTCGAAGGCTACGTGGCGGACGTCAAGGTCACCGGCAAACCCGGCGCGATGGAACCGAAGATTCGCGCGATCGCCGCGCACATCACGGCAGACCGACCGCTGCGCCGCGCGACGTTCGAGCGCTACGTGAACACGTTCGGCCTGCTGCCCGGCCTTACGGTGAAAGCGAATGTCCCGCCGCCGCAAACCACCGACGGCGCGACGACGCTCGAACTTGCGGTGGATCGCAAGCCGTTCAACGTCAGCACGGGTATCGACTTCAACCACCCGGGCGTCCAGGGCCTCATCACCGCAACCGAAAACGGCCTGACGCGGTTCGGCGAGCAACTGAGCATCTCGGCGCTCGCGCCGCCGGGACGCGACAAGCAGACCTACTTCGCGTTCAGCGGCGCGGTGCCCGTCGGCAGCAGCGGCCTGATCACGCGCCTCGATGCCAGCACGTATCGCGGCAAACCGACCGATAACCCGGGGTTGCCGTCGACCGTCGAGCGCACCGTCAAGAACGAGAAACTCGGTCTTTCGGCATCCTATCCGATACTGCTGAACAACCAGCGCAGCCTGCTCGGTACCGTGTCGGGCTATGCGTCGCACAACGAAGACCGCTATCAGAGCAAGCTCAACGGCAACAGTATCGACACGCGCTCGCAGGTCCGCGTGCTGCAAATGCAGCTCGACTACACGAGTGTCCAGCCGAAACAGGTACAGAAGCTGAGCGTCAACGTTGCAAAGGGCTTCAACATCCTCGGCGCGTCGAAAGCGCAAGACATCACCGTCGGCACGGCGACGACCTCGATAGACAGCCCGATCTCGCTGACCTTCGTCCGCACCGGCGCAACCTTCACGCAGACGAACGAATGGCCGTTCCGGATCGGCACGTCGGTTTCGCTGACCGGGCAATACAGTCCCGACTCGCTGCCGACATCCGAACAGATCTCGTTCGGCTCGACCCGTTACGCGCTCGGCTACCAGCCGGGCGAAACGTCGGGCGACTCGGGCTGGGGGATGTCGCTCGAAGTCAATCGCGGTTTCACACCGGGCTGGACGTATCTGAAATCGATCACGCCGTACATCGCCTACGACATGGCGCGCGTGTATCTGCACTCGGGCACGCCATCGCCGAACCGCATGTCGTCGGTCGGCATCGGCGTGCGGCTCACGGACAGCCGCTACTACAGTCTCGACCTGAACGTCGCCAAACCGGTGGGCGACGCACCGGTCGAAAGCGCGTCACGCAGCCCGCGCATCAACGCCGCGTTCTCGTATCAGCTCAACTGATCGGTCACCAAAGCCGCCCCACAGCCCGCGTCACGCGGGCTGTTTCGATTAGAGTCCCCTCTATCAAACGTGGCGCACGGTTTCACGTATTCTGGCGAGGCTCGCAACAGGCCCGCCCCATGTAGACGGTCGTGCGGGCAAATCGAACAGACATGCAAAACAAGGAGGATGACAATGATTCAACTGACCCGCCCGTTGCGTGCGATCGCCATTGCCGGCGCCCTGCTCGCGTGTGCAGCTCCCACGTTCGCGCAAGCCGACAGCCCCGTCGGCATGTGGCAGACGATCGACGACAACACCCATCAACCGAAGGCACTCGTGCAAATCGCCGAGGACGGCGACGGCTCGCTGACGGGCAAGGTCGTCAAGGGCCTCGGTGCGAACGATACGCCCGATCGCCGCTGCACCGCGTGCACGGACGAGCGCAAGGACCAGCTCATCAAGGGCATGACGATCATCAAGGCGATGAAGAAGGACGGCGACCACTGGGACGGCGGCAACATTCTCGACCCGGAGAACGGCAAGGTTTACAAGTGCAAGATGACGCTTGAAGACGGCGGCCAGAAGCTCGTGGTGCGCGGGTACATCGGCGTGTCGCTGCTGGGCCGGTCGCAGACGTGGGTGCGCCAGCAATAACGCAGCACGCGCCGAAACGCGCGGCTCAATAAAAAAATCGGCCTGCGACGACGTCGTCAGGCCGATTTCCTTTGGGGCGTGCGCAACGAAAACCGATGGACTTCACGCCGCGTGCTTCATCGCATCCGATGCATAGCTACCCGGTGCACGATACGCGGGCGCCGCGTTGCTACGCGCCTCTGCCGCCTTCGATTGCGTATGCTTGCGCATCCGCGCGGACAGTTCGTTGCACAGATTCATGCCGGCGTCGCCGTAGAGCTCACGCATCACGTTCATCAGCGTGCCCGTTTCGTGCCACACCTTGAAGCGGCGATGGCATGTCTGATACGACGGGTAACGGCGCGGCATGGCCGACCATGTTGCGCCACTGTAGATCACCCAAAGCACACCGTTCAGCACGGCCCGCGTATTGGCTAACGGCCGGCCGCGCAATTCGGTGCGTGGCTGCATTTCGGGCAGAAGCGGCGCGACGCAGCGCCATTCGTGGTCGGTCAAATCGCGATACGGTGTCATGGACATCTCCAGCCTTAATAACCATGACACCACAATATCGGCTCACCTCAACGATGAATATAAGACAAATCCGAAAATACCCGAAGATTGCCTGAATCTAACCGAAATTGACGTTTAAATTACGCCGGTTGCGAGCACCCGCCACCCGCTCAGGTCAACGACGTATCGACGATGCGGCGCGGCGTTTCGAGATACTCCTTCGACTGCATCTCGACGATGCGCGAGACCGTACGCGCGAATTCGTTGGCCATCGGGCCTTCGACGTACAACGCTTCGGCCGGCACCGCCGCGGACATCAGCAGCTTGACCTTGTGATCGTAGAGCACGTCGATGAGCCATGTGAAGCGGCGCGCTTCGGACGCCATCCGCGGCGACATCTGCGGCACCTCGGACAGCACGATCGCATGAAAACGGCTCGCCAGTTCGAGGTAGTCGTTCTGCGAACGCGGACCGCCGCACAGCGTCGCGAAATCGAACCACACGACGCCGTCCGCCTTGCGCAGCGCCTTCAGTTCGCGCTTCTCGATATGCAGGATCGGGCTCTCGTCGGGCACGGCCGCCAGCTTGCCAAATGCATGGCGCAGTTCGCGATCGGCTTCCGAGCCGAGCGGCGTGTGATACATCTTCACCTGCGCGAGCGTGCGCTGGCGATAGTCGACCCCTGCGTCGACGTTGAGCACGTCGAGCTTTTCCTTGATCAGCGCGATCGCCGGCAGCATGCGGTCGCGATGCAGGCCGTCCGGGTACAGGTCGTCGGGATCGTAATTGGACGTCATCACGAACTGCACGCCGTTGTTGAACAGGCGATCGAGCAAGCGATACAGGATCATCGCGTCGGCGATGTCCGACACGTGGAACTCGTCGAAGCAGATCAGCCGGTAACGCTTCGCGATGCGTCGCGCGAGTTCGTCGAGCGGATCGGCCTGCCCTTTCAGTTCCTCCAGCTCGCGGTGCACTTCGCGCATGAATTCGTGGAAATGCAGGCGCGTCTTGCGCTGCACGGGTACGACTGCGTAGAAGCTGTCCATCAGGAAGCTCTTGCCGCGACCGACACCGCCCCACATGTAGACGCCGCGCGGGAGATCCGGGTGATTGATGAGCTTCTTGAAAGCGTTCGAGCGGCGCGCCTTGTAGTCGACCCATTCGTCGAAACAGCGCTGCAGGCGATCGACGGCCGCGCGCTGAGCGGGATCGGACTGATAGCCGCGCGTGGTCAGTTCGCGCGTGTAGTATTCGGTGACGTTCATCGGGCAAACCGGAAAGAACGAAGGCGAGCGGGAAACCCCGCCCGCCTTCGTCATGAGACGGCTGCGCCGGCCGACGGCCGGCAGGCGCTATACCGTGCTCAGCTGTTCAGCGAGCGCTTGTCGACCGCGAGCGCCGCTTCGCGCATCACTTCCGACATCGACGGGTGCGGATGGCAGATGCGGGCGATGTCTTCCGACGCCGCCTTGAACTCCATCGCCACCACGGCCTCCGCGATCAGGTCCGACGCGTTCGCGGCGATCACGTGCACGCCGAGCAGTTCGTCGGTCTTCGCGTCCGCGATCATCTTCACGAAACCGTCCGGCGCATTCATGCCGAGCGCGCGGCCGTTGATCGAGAACGGGAACTTGCCCGTCTTGATCTCGCGGCCTTCGGCCTTCAGCTGCTGCTCCGTCTTGCCGACCCATGCGATTTCCGGGTACGTGTAGATCACCCAAGGAATGCAGTTGTAGTCGATGTGCGGCTTCTGCCCGTCGATCACTTCCGCGACCAGCACGCCTTCGTCTTCCGCCTTGTGCGCGAGCATCGGGCCGCGCACCACGTCGCCGATCGCGTACACGTTCGGCACTGCGGTGCGGCAGTGGTCGTCCACGTCGATAAAGCCGCGCTCGTTCGCCTTCAGGCCGATGGCCTCGAGGCCGAGGTTGTCGGTGTTCGGCACGCGGCCGACCGACACGATCAGGCGGTCGGCGTCGAGCGTCTGCGCGTTGCCGTCCTTGTCCGTGTAAGCGATCGACACGCCGTTCGCGGTCGTCTTCACGTCGCCGATCTTCACGCCGAGATGGATGTCGAGGCCCTGCTTCTTGAACAGCTTCGCCGCTTCCTTCGCAAGCGCTTCGTCGGCTGCGCCGAGGAATGCCGGCAGCGCTTCGAGCACCGTCACGTCGGCGCCGAGGCGACGCCACACCGAGCCGAGCTCGAGGCCGATCACGCCCGCGCCGATCACGGCGAGCTTCTTCGGCACCGAATCGAACGTCAGCGCACCTTCGTTGTCCGACACGATCTTGTTGTCGACCGGGATGTTCGGCAAGTGACGCGCCTTCGAACCCGTCGCGATGATCACGTTCTTCGCGGTGACGACTTCGGTTTCACCCTCGCCGCTCACTTCGATCTGCACGCCGGCATCGGTCTTGCCGGTGAACTTGCCATGGCCCTTCAGCCAGGTGATCTTGTTCTTCTTGAACAGGAACTCGATCCCGCTCGTCATCTTCTCGACGATCGCGTCTTTGCGGCCGAGCATCTTCGCGACGTCGATCTTCACGCCGTCGACCGTGATGCCGTGGTCGGCCAGGTGATGCGACGTGTTCTCGAACTCTTCCGACGACGCGAGCAGCGCCTTCGACGGGATGCAGCCGACGTTCAGGCAGGTGCCGCCGAGCTTCAGCGCGCCGGCCGGGTTCTTCCACTTCTCGATACAGGCAACGGTCTTGCCGAGCTGCGCAGCGCGAATCGCGGCAATGTAGCCGCCGGGGCCGGCGCCGATCACGACGACGTCAAATTCCTTGGACATGACAATCCTTTCTACTTGTACGCCCGCAGGTTCACGCGTGCGCGCGAACCTGCGAACGGGTCGATGCAGTGAGACTCGGCTTACAGGTCGAGCAGCAGGCGTGCCGGATCTTCCAGCGCATCCTTCATCGCGACGAGCGACAGCACGGCTTCGCGGCCGTCGATAATGCGGTGGTCGTACGACAGCGCAAGGTAGTTGATCGGGCGGATCACGATCTGGCCGTTTTCGACGACCGGGCGCTCCTTCGTCGCGTGCACGCCGAGAATGGCCGACTGCGGCGGGTTGATGATCGGGGTCGACAGCATCGAACCGAACACGCCGCCGTTCGAGATCGAGAACGTACCGCCCGTCATTTCCTCGATCGACAGCTTGCCGTCCTTCGCCTTCTGGCCGAATTCCGCAATCTTCTTCTCGATTTCGGCGAGGCTCAGCTGATCCGCGTTGCGCAGGATCGGCACGACCAGGCCGCGCGGCGAACCGACCGCGATACCGATGTCGAAGTAGCCGTGGTAGACGATGTCGTTACCGTCGATCGACGCGTTCACGAGCGGGAACTTCTTCAGCGCATGGACGGCCGCCTTCACGAAGAACGACATGAAGCCGAGCTTCACGCCGTGTTCCTTCTCGAACTTGTCCTTGTACTTGTTACGCAGTTCCATGACCGGAGCCATGTTCACTTCGTTGAACGTCGTCAGGATCGCGTTGGTCTGCTGCGATTCGAGCAGGCGCTCGGCGATACGCGCACGCAGGCGCGACATCGGCACGCGCTGCTCCGGACGGTCGTTCAGCCACGTCGCCGCCGACGCCGGCACCTTCACTTCCGGCAGCGCCGGCTTCGCAGCGGCGGTCTTCGCCGGCGCGGCGGCCGGAGCGGCCTTCGGTGCGCTGCCTGCGGCCAGCGCGTCGCCCTTCGTGACGCGACCGTCGCGGCCCGAACCTGCGACGTCGCCCGTCGACAGGCCCTTCTCGGCCAGCAGCTTCGCTGCGGCCGGCGATGCGGCGGCCGAGCTCGATGCGGTCGCGGCGGCCGGCTGTGCGGCCGGTGCGGCTGCAGCAGGCGCTGCCGCCGGCTTGACTTCGGCGGCACCTGCCGCTGCTTCGGCAGCACCTGCCTTCGCTTCGGTGTCGATCGTCGCGATCACCTGATCGGCGACCACCGTGTCACCGTCGTTCTGCAGCACTTGCGCGAGCACGCCCGCGGCCGGCGCCGGCACTTCGAGGACGACCTTGTCGGTCTCGAGTTCGATCAGGATTTCGTCCTGCGCGACTGCTTCGCCCGGCTTCTTCTTCCACTGCAGCATGGTGGCTTCCGACACCGACTCCGAAAGCTGGGGGACTTTGACTTCTACGATAGCCATGTGATTTTCCTGGATGCTTAATCTGGGGTATGACGAGGTTCGTGCGATTCCTTCGGCCGGTGCGGCGCGCGACGCGCCCGGCAGGCCAAAAGGAACGGGAAAGCGCCGCGCGCCTTCCCGTTTCGCTTGACGTCGATTATTTCGCGATCGATGCGCTCTTCAGGCGGCCGAATGCACCTTCGATCAGGGCCTTCTGCTGCTCGTAGTGCTTCGCGTAGTAGCCAACCGCCGGCGAGGCCGAAGCCGGACGGCCGCTGTATGCCAGCTTCTGCCCTTCCTTCATGCCTTCCTTCAGGTGGTGCTCGACGTAGAACCAGGGGCCCTGGTTCTGCGGCTCGTCCTGCACCCAGACCACTTCAGTCGCGTTCTCGTACTTCTTCATTTCGGCTTCGAACTGCTTGTGCGCGAACGGATACAGCTGCTCGATACGGATGATCGCGACGTCGTTCGCCTTCGCTTCGCGGCGATGCGCGACGAGGTCGTAATACACGCGGCCCGAGCACACCAGCACGCGCTTGACCTTCTTCGCGTCGATGCCGCCGTCGGTTTCGCCCAGTACCGGCTGGAACGAACCCTTCGCGAGTTCCGACAAGTCCGACACCGCTTCCTTGTGGCGCAGCAGCGACTTCGGCGTGGCGACGATCAGCGGCTTGCGGAACAGGCGGATCATCTGGCGACGCAGCAGGTGGAAGATCTGCGCCGGCGTCGTCGGCTGGACGACCTGCATGTTGTGGTCGGCACACAGTTGCAGGAAACGCTCGATACGCGTGGACGAGTGTTCCGGACCCTGGCCTTCGTAGCCGTGCGGCAGCAGCATCGTGAGGCCCGACACGCGGCCCCACTTCACTTCGCCCGACGAGATGAACTGGTCGATCACGACCTGCGCGCCGTTGACGAAGTCGCCGAACTGCGCTTCCCACAGCACGAGCGTGTTCGGCTCGGCAGTCGAGTAACCGTATTCGAAGCCCAGCACCGCTTCTTCCGACAGCACCGAGTCGATCACCGTGAACTTCGCCTGGCCTTCGGCGATGTTCTGCAGCGGCACGTACGTGCCGTCGTTCCAGCGCTCGCGGTTCTGGTCGTGCAGCACCGCGTGACGGTGCGTGAACGTGCCGCGGCCCGAATCCTGGCCCGTCAGGCGCACCGAGTAGCCCGATGCGACGAGCGACGCGAATGCGAGGTGTTCGCCCATGCCCCAGTCGAGCGGCTGATCGCCGCGCGCCATGTTGCGGCGGTCGTTGATCACACGCTCGACGAGCGGGTGAACCTTGAAGTTTTCCGGGACCGTCGTGATGCGTTCGCCCAGGCGCTTCAGTTCGGCGAGCGGCACGGCCGTGTCGGCTGCGTCCGTCCACTTGCGGTTCAGGAACGGCACCCAGTCGACCGCGTACTTGCTCTTGTAGTTCGACAGCACCGGATCGACGGTGTGGTGGCCGTCGTCCATCGCCTTGCGGTACGCCTTCACGTAGTTGTCGGCGTCTTCCGCGGTGATCACGCCCTGCTGCACGAGCTTCTCGGCATACAGCGCACGGGTGCCCGGGTGCTGCGCGATCTTCTTGTACATCAGCGGCTGCGTGACGGCCGGCGTGTCCTGCTCGTTGTGACCCAGCTTGCGGAAGCAGACGATGTCGATCACGACATCCTTGTGGAACTGCATCCGGTAGTCGATCGCGATCTGGATCGCGAGCACGACGGCTTCCGGATCGTCGCCGTTCACGTGCAGCACCGGCGCTTCGATCATCTTGACGACGTCGGTACAGTACAGCGTCGAGCGCGCGTCGCGCGGGTCGGACGTCGTGAAGCCGATCTGGTTGTTGATGACGATGTGCAGCGTGCCGTGCGTGCCGTAACCGCGCGTCTGCGCGAGGTTCAGCGTTTCCATCACGACGCCCTGGCCGGCGAACGCCGCGTCGCCGTGGATCTGCACCGGCAGCACTTGCAGGCCGTCTTCGTCGCCGCGACGGTCCATCCGCGCCTTCGCGGAACCTTCGACCACCGGGTTCACGATTTCGAGGTGCGACGGGTTGAACGCGAGCGACAGGTGGACCGGGCCGCCCTCCGTCGACACGTCCGACGAGAAGCCCTTGTGGTATTTCACGTCGCCGGCCGGCAGGTCGTCGACGTGCTTGCCTTCGAATTCGGCGAACAGGTCGGCCGGCATCTTGCCCAGCGTGTTGACCAGCACGTTCAGGCGGCCGCGGTGAGCCATGCCGATGATGATTTCCTGCACGCCGCGCTTGCCCGCGTGCTGGACGACTTCGTCCATCGCCGCGATGAAGCTTTCGCCGCCTTCGAGCGAGAAGCGCTTCTGGCCGACGTACTTGGTGTGCAGGTAGCGCTCGAGGCCTTCGGCGGCCGTCAGGCGATTCAGAATGTGTTTCTTCTTGTCGGCCGAGAAGGCCGGCGTCGCGCGGGTCGATTCCAGGCGCTCCTGCCACCAGCGCTTCTGCTCCGGATCGCTGATGTACATGTACTCGGCGCCGATCGTGCCGCAGTACGTGTCGCGCAGGCCCTTGACGATGTCGCGCAGCGAAGCCTGGTCGAAACCGAAGTACAAGTTGCTTGCGCTGTACGTCTGGTCGAGGTCGCCTTCGGAGAAATCGTAGAACGCGGGTTCGAGCTCGGGAATGGCCGGACGCTCGCGACGCTTCAGCGGATCGAGGTTGGCCCATTGCGAGCCGAGGAAGCGATAGGCGCTGATGAGCGACTGGACGTGCACCTGCTTGCGTGCGGTCGCGAGATTGCTGGTGCTTTCGCGCGGAATGAAGGCATTGGCCTTCGCACGCTCGGCGAACGATTCGACGATCGGGAAGTGAGCGACGTCATTGGCATTCGAGCCGTCCGTCGCAGGCACGTTCTGCAGCGCGTCGAAATACTCTCGCCAGTTCTCCGGCACCGATGCCGGATTGTTGAGGTATGCATCGTACAGTTCTTCAACGTACGAAGCATTGCCGCCGAACAGATAGGAGTTCAGCTGAAACTGCTTCATTACATCTGACATTTTACGCTCACCTTTCTTCGAGCTTCTCGAGAAATAGCGGGTTACTCAACCTTCCGCGACACGGCCTGACCGTTTAGCGGATTGCGAATCAAGTCTTGCTTGGAAGGACCTAAAACTTGCGTGCGCGCAGCATATCACAGAACCGATACCGGAGTTCACGGCGCAATGCGCGCGAAAGCACCGCGCGGCGGGGTTTTGCCGGATTGCCGCGGCCTGCGGGAACAGTGTTTTGCAACCGGCCCGGTTGCCGGTCGCGCGAATGCAAAAAAGGCCGCCCGAAGGCGGCCTTTTCCGTGATGCGGGAACGATCGATGCTTAGTCGACCGCGCCTTCGCGGCTCGCGCGGCGACGCTCGTGCTCCTTCAGGAAGCGCTTGCGCAGGCGGATCGACTGCGGCGTCACTTCGACGAGTTCGTCGTCGTCGATGAATTCGACCGCGTACTCCAGCGACATCTGGACCGGCGGCACGAGACGCACGGCTTCGTCGGTGCCCGACGCGCGCACGTTGGTCAACTGCTTGCCCTTGATCGGGTTCACGACGAGGTCGTTGTCGCGGCTATGGATGCCGATGATCATGCCCTCATACAGCGCATCGCCCGGCTTCACGAACATGCGGCCGCGATCCTGCAGCTTCCACAGTGCGTACGCCACCGCGGCGCCATCGTCCTGCGAGATCAGCACGCCGTTGCGGCGCTCGAAGACCGAACCGTCCTTGACCGGTGCGTACGAGTCGAAGATGTGGCTCATCAGGCCCGTGCCGCGCGTGAGCGTCAGGAATTCGCTCTGGAAGCCGATCAGGCCACGCGCCGAGATCCTGTACTCCAGACGCGTGCGGCCGCGGCCGTCCGACGCCATGTCGAGCATCTCGCCCTTGCGGCGGCCCAGCTCTTCCATCACGCCGCCCTGGTGTTCGTCCTCGACGTCCACCGTCAGCAGCTCGTACGGCTCGTGACGCACGCCGTCGATCTCCTGCATCACGACGCGCGGACGCGACACGGCCAGCTCGTAGCCTTCGCGGCGCATGTTCTCGACGAGAATCGTCAGATGCAGTTCGCCGCGACCCGACACTTCGAACACCGTTTCGTCGCCGGTATCCTTCACGCGCAGTGCGACGTTGTGGTTCAGTTCCTTCATCAGGCGGTCGCGGATCTGGCGGCTCGTCACGAACTTGCCTTCGCGGCCGGCGAGCGGCGACGAGTTGACGAGGAAGTTCATCGTCAGCGTCGGCTCGTCGACGGTGATCATCGGCAGCGCTTCCGGCGTGTCGACCGCGCAGATCGTCGCGCCGATGCCGACGTCTTCAATACCGTTGATCAGCACGATGTCGCCCGCCTCGGCCGACTCGACCTGCACGCGCTCCAGGCCCTTGAACGACAGCACCTGGTTGATCTTGCGGTTCAGCACGTCGCCTTCCGGGCCGAAACGCATCGCGACCGGCTGGCCCGGCTTGATGCGGCCGCGCGTGATGCGACCGACGCCGATCCGGCCGACGTACGTCGAATAGTCGAGCGACGTGATCTGGAGCTGCAGCGGCGCTTCCGGATCGGCCGGGCGAACCGGCACGTGCGCGAGGATCGCCTCGAACAGCGGGCGCATGTCGCCTTCGCGAGCAGCCGGGTCGAGCGACGCGTAGCCGTTCAGGCCCGATGCGTACACGATCGGGAAGTCGAGCTGCTCTTCGGTCGCGCCGAGCTTGTCGAACAGGTCGAAGGTCTGGTTGATGACCCAGTCGATCCGCGCGCCCGGACGATCGATCTTGTTGACGACGACGATCGGCTTCAGGCCGAGCGCGAGCGCCTTCTTCGTGACGAAGCGCGTTTGCGGCATCGGGCCTTCGACCGCATCGACGAGCAGCAGCACCGAGTCGACCATCGACAGCACGCGCTCGACTTCGCCGCCGAAGTCCGCGTGCCCCGGCGTGTCGACGATGTTGATGTGCGTGCCTTCGTATTCGACCGCGCAGTTCTTCGCGAGAATCGTGATCCCGCGCTCTTTTTCGATGTCGTTCGAGTCCATCACCCGCTCCGCAATCTGCTGGTTCTCGCGGAAGGTGCCGGACTGGCGGAGCAGTTGGTCGACGAGCGTGGTTTTGCCGTGGTCGACGTGGGCGATGATGGCGATATTGCGAAGGGCGCGGGTCATAGAAACCTGGAAATCGTTTGAACGCGCAAACGCGCGCGCTCGTTTTTCACGGGCGCGCGCGTTGCAGCTTGGAAAGCCTCAAATTATAGCACGTGCGAGTGTCGAGAGCCGACCCGCGCATTGCAATGCAGCAAAACGGGCGGCTCCGCCTTCCTCTACCGAACAGACGAACCCGCTTCCTCACCCTTGCCGGCCGGCCCCAAAAACCTTATCGAGATAAGGGATTCTCGCGATACACAGCGCGGGTTTTGCCGTTCGATTAACATTTGCCGCGGCAAGCAATTGTGCCTATACTGCTGCCTAGTCAACTATTGCAGCTTCAGGGTTTTATGTCGGATTCTCCTACTCCTCCGCCCGTTTCGCAGTTGTCTTCGTATCAGATGAACGACAGCGTCGGTTATCTGATGTCGCGCGTGAAGTCGGTGATGACCAACCTCGTCACGCAGCGCACGCAGGAAGAGCTCGGCATCACGGGCACACAGGCGAGCATGCTGTTCATGATCGCGGTCGGCAAGTGCTCGACGGCCGCCGAACTCGCGCGCGAATACGGGATCGACGCAAGCGCGGTCACGCGCTTGCTCGACCGGGTCGAGAAACGCGGCCTGCTGTCGCGCGTGCGCAGCATCGAGGACCGACGCGTCGTGCGCCTCGAGCTCACCGACGAAGGCCGGGCGCTGGCCGAACGGCTCCCGCCCATTTTTCGCAGCGTGCTCGACCAGGTGCTGGACGGGTTTACGCCGGAAGAAGTCGGGTTCCTGAAGAGCATGCTGCGCCGCATTCTCAGCAACTATTGCGAGACGGCCGGCGGTAGCATCACGTAATAGTTGCCATGACAATTACTTTTGACAGATTAATGTAAGGAAATCCTTGCAGTGTCCATCATTCATTCCGAGTCAGGGGTTAGCGCGATGAAATCCTCCCCGTTGTCCGTGCGCGCCGGGTCGTGCCGCGCCGCCGTCGCTGCCGCGGTCGCCGCGCTGGCGCTGGCGGGCTGCGCGAATTACATCGGCATCAAGAGCGACAAGCAGATCGCCCCCGCGTCGCAATTCGAATCCGCCCAGAGCCTGCCGGCCCAGGGTGGCCAATGGCCGGCACTCGACTGGGCCAGCCAGTTCGGCGATCCGCAATTGCCGAAGCTGATCGACGAAGCGCTGCAGGGCAACCCGTCGATCGCGCAGGCGCAGGCGCGCATCGCGAAAGCGTCGTCGTATATCGAATCGTCGCGCTCGAACCTGATGCCGAAGGCCGAAGCCAGCTATTCGTGGACGCGTGAACTGTATTCGTCGAACGGCCTGTTCCCGCCCCCGTACGGCGGCCAGTGGTACAGCGAAAACAACGCGCTGGCGAGCGCCTCGTGGGAACTCGACCTGTGGGGCAAGAACCGCGAGCGCCTGCACACGGCCGTGTCGCAGGAAAAGGCCGCCGAAGCCGACATGCAACAGGCGCGCATCACGCTCGCGTCGTCGGTCGCACGCACCTACAACTCGCTCGCACAGCTCTATGCGCTGCGCGACATCGCGCAACGCGAGATCACCAACCGCGAGACGGTCGGCAAGATCACCGACGGCCGCGTATCGGCCGGCCTCGATACCAACGTCGAACGCCAGACGGCCCGCGGCAACATCGCGACCACCCAGGCCTCTCTGTCGGACCTCGACGGCCAGATCACGACGGTGCGCTACCAGCTCGCCGCGCTGCTCGGCAAGGGCCCGGATCGCGGGCTGCAGATCGCGGCGCCCGTGATGAACCCGAGCGGCAACGTCACGCTGCCCGGCAACCTGCCGGCCGATCTCGTGTCGCGCCGCCCCGACATCGTCGCCGCGCGCTGGCAGGTCGAAGCCGCGATGCACGACGTGAAGGAAGCGAAGGCCGAGTTCTTCCCGGACGTGAACCTCGCGGCCGGGTTCGGCTTCGATGCGTTCGGCTGGGGCAAATTCCTGAACTTCGCGAGTCGCCAGGCCCAATTCGGCCCCGCGATCCACCTGCCGATCTTCGATGCCGGCGCGCTGCGCGCCCAGCTCAAGGGCCGCTACGCCGACTTCGACCTGTCGGTCGCGAACTACAACCAGACGCTGATCAGCGCGCTGAACGACGTCGCGACGCAAGTCGCGTCGATCCGCGCGATCGATCGCCAGATGGGCGACGCCCAGCGTGCGCTCGACGCCTCGACGCGTGCGTACGATCTCGCGGTCATCCGCTACAAGGCCGGCCTGTCGCCGCAACTGCAGGTGCTGACGGCGGACAGCAACCGCCTCGCATCGGAACAGACGGTGACCAACCTGAAAATGCGCCGGCGCGACATGCAGCTTGCCCTGATCAAGGCGCTCGGCGGCGGGTTCGACGCGACCGGCACGCCGCTCGCCGCGCCCGATGCGGCCACGCCGACCAAACAGGCCGCCAACTGATCCGGCGCCACCACTACGCAGACACTCGAAATAAAGGACGGAGAAAATCGCCATGAGCGACCAACAAAACGCCGCCAGCGCGCAGCCGCAGAACAACGGCAAGCGCAAACGAATGATGACGCTGCTCGTCGCGGTCATCGTGATCGCGGCCATCGCATACGGCCTGTACTACTTCCTCGTCGCCCGCTTCCATGAAGACACCGACGATGCGTACGTAAACGGCAACGTCGTGCAGATCACGCCGCAGGTCACCGGCACCGTGATCGCCGTGAAGGCGGACGACACGCAAACGGTCAAGGCCGGCGATCCGCTCGTCGTGCTCGACCCGGCCGATTCGCAGGTCGCGCTGCAGCAGGCGGAAGCCAACCTCGCGCAGACGGTGCGCCAGGTGCGCGGCCTGTTCGTCAACGACGACCAGTACCGCGCGCAAGTCGCGCTGCGCCAGTCGGACCTGTCGAAGGCCCAGGACGACCTGCGTCGCCGCCTGGCCGTCGCGCAGACGGGCGCCGTATCGCAGGAAGAAATCTCGCACGCCCGCGACGCGGTGAAGGCCGCGCAGGCATCGGTCGACGCCGCACAACAGCAGCTCGCATCGAATCGCGCATTGACCGCGAACACGACGATCGCATCGCACCCGAACGTGATGGCCGCCGCCGCGAAGGTGCGCGACGCGTACCTCGCGAACGCGCGTAACGTGCTGCCGGCGCCGGTCACCGGCTACGTCGCGAAGCGCTCGGTGCAGGTCGGCCAGCGCGTGTCGCCCGGCAACCCGCTGATGTCGGTGGTGCCGCTCAATGCCGTGTGGGTCGACGCGAACTTCAAGGAAGTCCAGTTGAAGCACATGCGCATCGGCCAGCCGGTCGAGATGACGGCCGACATCTACGGCTCGTCGGTCACGTACCACGGCAAGGTCGTCGGCTTCTCGGCCGGCACGGGCTCGGCGTTCTCGCTCTTGCCCGCGCAGAACGCGACCGGCAACTGGATCAAGGTCGTGCAGCGCCTGCCCGTGCGGATCGAGCTCGACCCGAAGGATCTCGAGAAGCACCCGCTGCGCATCGGCCTGTCGATGCAGGTCGACGTGGACATCAAGGACGAACGCGGCGACCAGCTCGTCAACGCACCGAACACCGTCTACGAGACCAACGTTTTCGCGAAATACGGCGACGAAGCCGATGCCGAAATCGCGCGCATCATCGCCGAAAATGCAGGCGGCAACGCGTCGGCGCCGGTCGCGGCGAAGCAGAGCAGCGCCGCGAAAATGATGTAACCGTTCCGACTCCGGAAAGACAACCGACATGGCACAGGCTCCTGTCTCCCATCCGCCCCTGCAGGGCGGACAACTCCTGCTCGGGACGATCGCGGTATCGCTCGCGGTGTTCATGAACGTGCTCGACACGTCCATCGCGAACGTCGCGATCCCGACCATCTCGGGCGACCTCGGCGTGTCGTCCGATCAGGGCACGTGGGTCATCACGTCGTTCGCGGTCGCGAACGCAATCTCGGTGCCGCTGACCGGCTGGCTGACCGAGCGTTTCGGGCAAGTCCGCCTGTTCCTCGCGTCGATCATCCTGTTCGTCATCTCGTCGTGGATGTGCGGGCTGGCGCCGAGCCTGCCATTCCTGCTCGCGTCGCGCGTGCTCCAGGGTGCCGTCGCGGGCCCGATGATTCCGCTGTCGCAAGCGCTCCTGCTGTCGAGCTATCCACGCGCGAAAGCGCCGATGGCGCTCGCACTATGGGCGATGACGACGCTGATCGCCCCCGTCGCGGGCCCGATTCTCGGCGGCTGGATCTCGGACAACTATTCGTGGCCGTGGATCTTCTACGTCAACATCCCGGTTGGCATCGCCGCCGCCGCCGCGACGTGGGTGATCTACCGGAGTCGGGAGTCGGCCGTGCGCCGTGCGCCGATCGACGGCGTGGGTCTCGCGCTGCTGGTCGTCTGGGTCGGCTCGCTGCAGATCATGCTCGACAAAGGCAAGGATCTGGACTGGTTCGCGTCGACGACGATCATCGTGCTCGCGCTGACCGCCGTCATCGCGTTCGCGTTCTTCGTGATCTGGGAACTGACCGCCGAGCACCCGGTCGTCGACCTGTCGCTGTTCCGCATACGAAACTTCACCGGCGGCACGGTCGCGCTGTCGATCGGCTACGGCCTGTACTTCGGCAATCTCGTGCTGTTACCGCTGTGGTTGCAGACGCAAATCGGCTACACCGCAACCGACGCCGGCCTCGTGATGGCGCCGGTCGGGTTGTTCGCCATCCTGTTGTCGCCGCTCACCGGGAAGTACCTGCCGCGCACCGATCCGCGCTTCATCTCGACGGCGTCATTCCTCACGTTCGCGCTGTGCTTCTGGATGCGTTCGCGCTACACGACCGGCGTCGACGAATGGTCGCTGACGCTGCCGACGCTCGTGCAGGGTATCGCGATGGCGGGCTTCTTCATCCCGCTCGTGTCGATCACGTTGTCCGGGCTGCCCGGCCACCGCATTCCAGCGGCGTCCGGCCTGTCGAACTTCGTGCGGATCATGTGCGGCGGCATCGGTACGTCGATCTTCCAGACCGCGTGGGATCATCGGAACAACTTCCACCACGCGCAACTGGTCGAACAGACGAATCCGTACAACCCGACGTTCAATCAGGCCGTCACTCAGATGGGTAATCTCGGGCTCACGCAGGAACAGGCACACGGCCTGATCAACAACATGGCCACGCAGCAGGCTGCGCAGCTCGGCGTGAACGATCTGTTCTACATTTCCGCCGCGATCTTCGTGCTGCTGATCGGATTGATCTGGATCACCAAGCCCGAACGCGCGGGCGGCGGCGATGCCGGTGCGGCGGCGTCGGCGGCACACTGAGCGCCACCCGGCAGCAGCATCACGGCGCGATCACGCCAAACAAAAGGCCCGGTCGAAAATGACCGGGCCTTTTTCATTCCGCTGCGTGCACGTGCGTGCGTCGCTGCGTCATTGCGCCGTCACGACGAGCCGTTCCGGTGCGAGCACGCCATTCGCCTTGCGTGCCACGCCGAGCAATCGCGTTGCGTCGTACACCCGCACGCGCTCGCCGTCGGCCGCGTCGATCGACTCGAGCGCCGACAGCGGCAGGCGCTGGCCGTGCAGGAACCGCTTCGCGGACGCGTCGTCGAGCCGAATGGCCGGAAACGTCGACAGCAACGCGTCGACCGGCTGAAGCCATGCATCGCGCACCGATTCGGCAGCGTCCGACAGTGCGTCGAGCGTCACCGCGTGCTCGAGCGTCAGCGCACCGACGCCCGTGCGACGCAGCATCGTCAGATGCGCGCCGCAACCCAGCGCCTCGCCGATATCCTCCGCCAGCGTGCGCACATACGTGCCCTTGCTGCAGGTCACGCGAAACGTCACGTCGGGCAGCTCGCAGGCTAGCAGTTCCAGCGCGTGGATCGTCACGTTGCGGCCTTCCCGCTCGACGGTCTGGCCGGCCCGCGCATATTCGTACAGCGGCTTGCCGTCGCGCTTGAGCGCCGAATACATCGGCGGCACCTGCACGATATCGCCGGTGAAACGCACGAGCGCGGCTTCCACCGCCGCACGATCGCATTCGACGGGGCGTGTGTCGATCACGTCACCTTCGGCGTCGCCGGTGGCCGTGCGCTGGCCGAGACGCATCGTCGCTTCGTAGGTCTTGTCGGCGTCGAGCAAGTCCTGCGAGAACTTGGTCGCTTCGCCGAAACACAGCGGCAGCAGGCCCGAGGCCAACGGATCGAGCGTGCCGGTGTGACCGGCCTTCTTCGCGAGCAGCAGGCGCTTCGCACGAATCAGCGCATCGTTGCTCGACAGGCCGACCGGCTTGTCGAGCAGAAGAACGCCGTCCAGCACGCGCCGGGGCACGCGCGGACGTTGGGGTGCAGCATTCGTCATAGGCCGGTCGAGCTCAGTCGTCCTTGGCAGGCACGTCGGCCTCGTCGTCGTCCTTCGCGCGCGTGGAGTTCGCTTCCTTGATCAGGCGCGACATTTCGACGGCCTTCTCGATCGTCTGGTCGTAATGGAAATGCAGCGTCGGCACCGTATGAATGTGCAGGCGCTTGAACAGCAGGTTGTGCAGGTGACCCGACGCATGGTTCAGCGCCTCCTGCGTCTTCTCCGGATCGCCGGTGAGCGCCGTGAAGTAGACCTTCGCGTGCGCATAGTCCGGCGTGAGTTCCACGCTCTGGATGGTCACGATGCC
Organism: Burkholderia sp. MSMB1459WGS; assembly: GCF_001534535.1. NCBI lineage: Bacteria > Pseudomonadati > Pseudomonadota > Betaproteobacteria > Burkholderiales > Burkholderiaceae > Burkholderia > Burkholderia sp. MSMB1459WGS. Next base: position 36,291 of record NZ_LPMU01000070.1, on the reverse strand, counting down.
GATGCGCGGATCTTTGACCTCGCGCATGATGAGTTCGGACAGATCGCGCTGAATCTGATCGGCGATCTGAACGTTGCGATTGGGGGAAGTACGTTTCCTGGACATGATCGATCCGTGATCCGTTTATCAGGATGAAGCGGCGGCCATTTTCGGCACGCCACCATGAAAATGGGCGGGGCAAGCCCAAGCCTGCCCCGCCCATGAGCCGATACGCGACGATTACAGCGTACGTGCGACTTCGGTCACTTCGAAGACTTCGAACTGGTCGCCTTCGATGATGTCGTTGAAGTTCTTCACCGACATACCGCACTCGAAGCCTTGCTTCACTTCCTTCACGTCGTCCTTGAAGCGCTTCAGCGATTCGAGTTCGCCCGTGAAGATCACGACGTTGTTGCGCAGCACGCGCACCGACGACGAGCGCTTGACGATGCCGTCCGTGACCATACAGCCTGCGACCGTGCCGACCTTCGGTACCTTGAAGACCTGGCGCACCTCGACCATGCCGGTGACGACTTCGCGCTTCTCCGGCGCCAGCATGCCCGACATCGCCGCCTTCACCTCGTCCACTGCGTCGTAGATGATGTTGTAGTAGCGGATATCGATGCCGTTCGCCTCGGCCAGCTTGCGTGCCTGAGCATCCGCACGCGTGTTGAAGCCGATGATGACCGCCTTCGATGCCGTCGCGAGGTTGACGTCGTTTTCGCTGATGCCGCCCACCGCGCTGTGCACGATCTGCACGCGCACTTCGTCGGTCGACAGCTTGAGCAGCGACTGCACGAGCGCTTCCTGCGAACCCTGCACGTCTGCCTTGATGATGAGCGGCAGGTTCTGCACTTCGCCTTCGCCCATCTGCTCGAGCATGCTTTCGAGCTTCGCGGCCTGCTGCTTCGCGAGCTTCACGTCGCGGAACTTGCCCTGACGGAACAGCGCGATTTCACGCGCCTTGCGCTCGTCCGGCAGCACGATCACTTCCTCGCCCGCACCCGGCACTTCCGACAGACCCTGGATTTCGACCGGGATCGACGGGCCGGCTTCCTTCGTCGGCTTGCCGTTCTCGTCGAGCATCGCACGGACGCGGCCGTAGGCCGTACCCGCCAGCACGATGTCACCGCGGTTCAGCGTACCGGACTGCACGAGGATCGTCGCGACCGGGCCTTTACCCTTGTCGAGCTTCGCTTCGATCACGATGCCCTTGGCCGGCGCTTCGACCGGTGCCTTCAGTTCCAGCACTTCGGCCTGCAGCAGCACGTTCTCGAGCAGATCGTCGATACCTGCGCCCGTCTTTGCCGACACCGGCACGAACGGCGAATCGCCACCGTATTCTTCCGGCACGACGCCTTCCGCGACCAGTTCCTGCTTGACGCGATCGGGGTTCGCTTCCGGCTTGTCGATCTTGTTGATCGCGACGACGATCGGCACGCCACCCGCCTTCGCGTGGGCGATGGCTTCCTTCGTCTGCGGCATCACGCCGTCGTCGGCCGCCACCACCAGCACGACGATGTCGGTCGCCTTCGCGCCGCGCGCACGCATTGCCGTGAACGCTTCGTGACCCGGCGTGTCGAGGAACGTGATGACGCCACGCGGCGTGTCGACATGATACGCGCCGATGTGCTGCGTAATGCCGCCCGCTTCGCCCGCGGCAACCTTCGCGCGGCGGATGTGGTCGAGCAACGAGGTCTTGCCGTGGTCGACGTGACCCATCACCGTGACGACCGGCGGACGCGGCAGTTGCTCCGCATCGGTACCAGTTTCGCCTTCGACGAGCAGCGCTTCCGGATCGTCCAGCTTCGCGGCAACCGCGCGGTGGCCCAGCTCCTCGACGATGATCATCGCCGTTTCCTGGTCCAGCACCTGGTTGATCGTGACCATCTGGCCCATCTTCATCATCACCTTGATGACTTCGGAGGCCTTGATCGACATCTTGTGCGCGAGATCCGCAACCGACACGGTTTCCGGCACGTGCACTTCACGGACGATCGGTTCGGTCGGCGCCTGGAACGACGATGCGCTGTCCTGGTGACGGCCGCGACCCTTCGGGCCACCGCGCCAGCCGCGGTCGACACCGCCGCTCGAGTCGCCGCGCGTCTTGATGCCGCGACGCTTCGATGCGTCATCCTGCCAGCCGCCCTTGCCTGCGCCCGGCTTCTTGTTACGGTCGCCCGCGCCTGCCGGCGCCTGCGTCGTGGCCGGTGCCGCGGCACCGACCGGCTTCTTCACGGCCGGACGCGCCTGCGCACCCTCCGGCTTCGCCGGCTTGTGCAGCGTGCCCTTCGCTTCGGCCGGCTTCGGCGCCTCGACCGGCTTCGGCGGTTCGGGTGCCTTGACCACGGCCTTGCGCGGCGTGTTCATCATTTCGCGAATCGCGCGTGCTTCGGCTTCCGCCGCCGCGCGACGCTTGCTGATCTCTTCCTGCTCGGCGCGCGCCTTGTCGGCCGCCTCGCGAGCAGCATCCTCGGCCTTCTTCGCCGCTTCGCGCTGCGCCGCGCGTTCGGCGGCCGCACGCGCTTCGTCCTGCGCGGACTGCGCACTCGGTGCTTCCGACTCGGCTGCGGCGGCCTGTTGCGCGGCCGCCTGCTGCCGTGCCGCAGCGGCTTCCGCCGCGGCACGCTTCGCCGCCGCTTCTTCCTCGGCGCGACGGCGCTCGGCTTCCGCCGCTTCCTCGCGGGCGCGACGTTCGGCTTCCTCGCGCTCGAGGCGCTCCTGACGCTCGCGCAGCTCCTGCGCCTGCTTCTCGAGCAACTCGGCCTCGCGGCGCGCTTCTTCCTCGCGACGCTTCAGCTCCGCATCGTCGTCCGCTTCGGCGACCTGCGCCTGACCCTGTTCCGCACCTTCGCTCACGTCGTCGCGCTTGACGAACGTACGCTTCTTGCGAACCTCGACCTGAATGGTGCGAGCCTTGCCCGTCGCGTCAGATTGCTTGATCTCCGACGTATGCTTGCGGGTCAGCGTGATCTTGCGCTTGTCGCCGTCGGTTGCGCCGTGCGACTTGCGCAAATGATCGAGCAGACGCGCCTTGTCCGTTTCGGACAGCGCATCGTCTTCACTCGCTTTCTGGACGCCCGCTGCCTGCAGCTGCTCGAGCAGCACACCAGCAGGCATTTTCAGTTCCGCGGCAAATTGGGCTACGTTGTTACTCGCCATTCATTCCTCTTAGTGCAAGGACCGATTCCTTGCGGTTAGCATCGGGTCAGGCCATACGGCCGCCATCAAATCAGTGCGCCATGGTCATTTCTCACTGGAACCAATGTTCACGTGCTTTCATGATCAACGCCTTAGCGGCATCCTCTTCCATCCCGGTCATGTCGACCAGTTCATCTACAGCCAGCTCGGCGAGATCGTCGCGCGTCTGCACGCCGTGTTCGGCCAGCTTCGCGAGCAGCTCCGGCGTGATGCCGTCGAGGCTCTTGAGATCCAGCGCTGCGTTCTCGACCTTTTCTTCGTTCGCGATCGCCATCGTCAACAGCGCGTCGCGTGCGCGGTTGCGCAGTTCGTGCACGGTGTCCTCGTCGAACGCTTCGATTTCGAGCATTTCGTTGAGCGGCACGTACGCGATCTCTTCGAGGCTCGTGAAGCCTTCGTCGATCAGGATGTCGGCAACTTCCTCGTCGACGTCGAGACGCGCCATGAACAGTGCACGCAGCCGGTCGCGCTCTTCACCCTGCTTCAGGGCGGATTCGTCCGGCGTCATGATGTTGATCTGCCAGCCGGTCAGCTCGCCGGCAAGGCGAACGTTCTGACCGCTGCGGCCGATCGCGACAGCCAGTTCGTTTTCGTCGACGACGACGTCCATCGAATGCTTTTCTTCATCGACGACGATCGACTGGACGGCAGCCGGCGCGAGCGCGCCGATCACGAACTGGGCGGGATCTTCCGACCATAGCACGATGTCGATGTTTTCGCCACCGAGCTCGTTGCGCACGGCCTGCACGCGCGAGCCGCGGATGCCGACGCAGGTGCCGATCGGATCGATCCGCTTGTCGTATGCGATGACGCCGATCTTCGCGCGCACGCCCGGATCGCGGGCAGCCGCCTTGATCTCGAGCAGGCCCTGCTCGATTTCCGGCACTTCCATCTCGAACAGCTTCATCAGGAATTCGGGCGCCGTGCGCGACAGCTCGATCTGCGGGCCGCGCGCGGTGCGGTCGACCTTCGCGATGTAGGCGCGCACGCGGTCGCCCACGCGCAGGTTTTCCTTCGGGATCAGTTGATCGCGGCGCAGCAGTGCCTCGACACGGCCCGATTCGACGATGAAGTTGCCCTTGTCGAGGCGTTTCACCGTACCCGTCATGATCTTTTCGCCACGCTCGAGGTAGTCGCTCAGGATCTGCTCGCGCTCCGCGTCGCGCACCTTCTGCAGGATCACCTGCTTCGCGGCCTGCGCGCCGATGCGACCGAACTCGATCGACGGAACGGGTTCCTCGACATACTCGCCGACTTCGACGTCGGGGTTCTGCTCACGAGCCTCGAACAGCAGGATCTCGCGATCCGGCTCCTGCAAGCCTGCCTCGTCGGGCACGACGAGCCAGCGACGGAAGGTTTCGTGCTCGCCGCTTTCGCGATCGATATGGACGCGGATTTCGGCGCCTTCGTCGAACAGCTTCTTGGAAGCGGACGCGAGCGCAGCCTCGAGGGCGCCCAGCACCACATCCTTGTCGACGTTTTTCTCGCGCGCCAGCGCATCCACCAGCATCAACACTTCGCGACTCATTATTTGCGGCTCCTAAAGTCAACTTGCGGAATCAGGCGGGCTTTGTCGATATCGGCCAGCGTGAAATCCAGCATGGCTGCCTCGCCCTTCTTCCCCTCAAATTCCAAACCGATCGTTTCGCCATTCGGCGCGTGCAGAATGCCCCGGTACGTCTTGCGCCCGTCCAGCGGCTTTTTCAAGGTCACGGAAACTTCGCTGCCGGCGAAGCGCTCGAAGTCGGCCAGCTTCTTCAACGGGCGGTCGAGCCCCGGGGACGAGACTTCGAGCCGTTCGTAATCGATGTTTTCGACCGTCAAGACGTGCTGGAGCTGACGCGTGACCTTTTCGCAATCTTCGAGCGAGATGCCGGCAGGCTGATCGATATAGATGCAAAGCATGCCGCGCCCGGTGCGCTCGAGATCCACCAGCTCGTAGCCGAGCCCGGTGACCGTGGTTTCTATCAGTTCCGTCAGTTGCACAGTGTCCTCTCAGGTGTTCGCGCCCGCCGCTCGCGATTCACCCGCGGGCGCGCGCCTTAGCCGGCGCAGGAAGCGCTACCCGAGATGCCTAACCGTTTCAGCAAAAAAAAATGGGCGGAACGCCCATCTTCTTACTGGTGGTCGCACCTGAGCCGCACATTGAATCCGTACGCCCAGCGACTCCGCGATTATAGCGATTTTTGGCGCAAACGCCAAGCCAGCCGGTAAAAGCAGCGCGCCGGCCGCCTTTACGGACCGAAAATGCGAAATCGGGCCGCCCGATCGACCGAAACCAACTATCGAACCGGTGATCGCCGTTGTCGCGGTACGCGACATCATAGATGCAGCCGAAATCCATCAATGCAATGCGTCGCGTCGACAAAACCGGCCGAACGCCGGTCGGACCGGCGAGCCGGCAGCCTCGCGCCGCCGCACGCCAATCCAGTCAATAGACGCTTAGCGGCTACGCGTACGACTGCGCTGCGGACGCTGACCGCCGCGCGGGCCGCCGCCGTTGCCGCCGTCGGCGCGATTGCCGTTCGGATTGCGATTGCCGCCACCCTTGCTTCCGCCGCGCTTGCCGCCCGCGCCATCGCGCTTGGGGCCGGCGCCATACGACATGCGATTGCCGTCGACATCGCGACCGCCGCCGGTGCGATTGCCGTCGCGCCCGCCACCTACGCGATTGCCATCACGGCCGCCACCCGGACGACTACCGTAGCCCGACGGCGCAACCGGCAGGCTACCGTAGCCGCTCAAGCCCGGCAGGCCCGGCGCGCCGCGTCGGCCACCGCCGCGACGCGGCTGGTCGAGTTGCCCGTGCGTCGTCAGCACCGGCTCGCGGCTGATGAAACCCATCGACGTCTGCATCGGATCGGGCTGGCGACGCTCGGCCGGACCGGCGCTGCCGCGCTTGCCCTTCTCCTCGGACGGCGCCTTCAGGCCGACGGTCGCCATCAGCTTGCGCACCTGCGCGTCGTCGAGCTCTTCCCAACGGCCACGCTTCAGGCCGCGCGGCAGCGGAATCGGGCCGTGACGCGTACGGATCAGCCGGCTCACCATCAGGCCGACCGCCTCGAACATCCGGCGCACTTCGCGGTTGCGGCCTTCGGCCAGCGCGACGTGATACCAGTGGTTCGTGCCTTCGCCGCCGCCATCGCGGATGCGCAGGAAATTCGCCGGACCGTCGTCGAGCTCGACGCCGTGCAGCAGCTTCTGCCGCATCCCTTCGGACAGCTCGCCGACGACGCGCACCGCGTACTCGCGCTCGACGCTGTAACGCGGATGCATGAAGCGGTTCGCGAGGTCGCCGGAGGTCGTCAGCATCAGCAGACCTTCGGTATTGAAGTCGAGACGGCCCACCGCAAGCCATTTCGCCGTCTTCATCGGCGGCAGGCGGTCAAACACCGACGGACGGCCTTCCGGATCCGCGTGGCTGACGATTTCGCCCGTCGGCTTGTGATACAGCAGCACGCGCGGCGGCTTGTTCGGCAGCTTGCGCTTGACCGGCTTGCCGTTGATCCGCACCTGGTCGGTCGGCATGATCCGCTGGCCGATGTGCGCGGGTTCGCCGTTCACCGACACGCGGCCGGCGACGATCAGTTCTTCCATTTCCCGGCGCGAACCCATGCCGGCTTCCGCCAGCACCTTGTGGAGCTTCGGCGCATCGTCGTCCGGAGACAGCACACGCTTGTTCGCAGGCTGATTGCGGCCACGGCGCAGCATCGGCGCTCGCACGCCGCTACCGCCCGCGGAGTTGTCCGCGTCGAACGCGGGCGACGTCACGTACGCGAACAGTTCGTCCTCGGACGCATCGCCTTCCATGGCTTTCGCCGAGCCACCTTCGGCCTTCGATGCACCGCGACGGCCCTGGCCGCCCTGGCCGCCCTTGGCCGCGCCTTCACGCTTGCCGGCGGGCTTGCGGCCGCCCTTGGCCGCGCCTTCCTTGCGCGGCGCACGCGCCGGCTGCGCGTCGGCAGCGTCGGCCGGCTGCGCATCCGCGCCCTCGGCGCCCTGCTGCTCGCCTTCGGCGCCCTTCGACTTGGCCGCCGCGCGACGCCGCGCGATCAGGCTGCGCGGGCCGCGCCGCAGACCGCGGCGGGGACGCTCGTCGCCACCCGCGGCCGAAGCATCCTGCTCCGGCGCATCGTCGGCACGCGCTGCCTGCACGGCAGGCGCGGACGATTCAATATCGTGGATATCTGTCAAAACAACCTCAAAATGTCAGGTCTCGCGCCCGGCGCGGGCGCGGCAAGAAGTTGGCCGCGATCAGGCGCGACGCTGTTTGGGTTCTGCTTCGTCGTCCGGCAGCGCGTCGGCGCCGATGGGCGCACTGGCGCTTCGTACGGCATCCGCGAGACTGTCGGACGTGTCGTCCAGCGTCTCGTCGTCCGCGGGACCGGAACGGGAGGCGTCGGCCCGATCGGCCTCGCCGGGCATGTCGCCGGCCGCTTCCGCTCCGTCTCCGGCAGCCGCTTCGGCGGCCGGCTTGCGATCTTCCTCGCTCCAATCCGCACGCTGCGGCTCGGGCTGCACACCGGTCGGCACTGCTTCGGCGCCGACCTGCTCCGTATGTTCCGTTTGCCCGCGATCGGCGTCGAGCGTATCGCGACTCGGAATTTCGTGCGTCGACGCGACGTCGGCCGGCACCTCGGCCGACTGGCCGTCGGGCGCTTCATCCGCAAGCGCCTGCGGCATGTCGGCCGCCGCATCGCTGGCCACCGGCATGTCACCGTCGAAATCCATCGCCTGCTGCGCGAGCAGCGCGGCCTCGATGTTCGCGGCCGGCTCTTCGAGCGCCGGCAGGTCGTCGAGCGCCTTCAGGCCGAGATCGTCGAGAAACTGCTTGGTCGTCGCATACAGCGCCGGACGCCCCGGCACGTCGCGATGACCGATCACCTCGATCCAGCCGCGATCCTCGAGCTGCTTGACCACCTGCGTGTTGACCGTGACGCCGCGAATCTCCTCGATGTCGCCGCGCGTGACGGGCTGCCGGTACGCAATGATCGCGAGCGTTTCGAGCACCGCGCGCGAATATTTCGGCGGCTTCTCAGGATGCAGCCGATCCAGATAATGACGCATCGCCGGCTTGCTCTGAAAGCGCCATCCGGTCGCCAGCGCCACCAGTTCGACACCGCGACCGGACCAATCCTGTTTCAGATCTTCGAGCAACGTGCGGACCGTGTCAGCCGACACGCCGTCGGCAAAGAGCTTGCGCAAATCGCCGAGCTTCAGCGGTTCCTGCGCACAGATCAAAGCAGTCTCGAGGACGATCTTCGCCTCTTGGGTATTCATGCAGCTAGGCCAGACCCTGTGGTCAAACGAACCGGATCAACAAACAGACGAAAGGAACGGAAGACGCGCTCGCCCGATTCTGATCGGTCATATTGATGGGAGCACGAACCGGGGGCGGCGAACCAACTTCAGGCCAGGCCCAAACCGGACGGAACAGCACGGCTCAACGACGGAACCGCGTGACTGAACGCCATATTACGCAAAATTGCCCGGTGCGTAAAGATGAGCGGAACAGGCCGCCGCACGGCGCGGCGCCCGCTCCGTCCCTGCTTCAGCGGGCGCCCGCGCCGTGCGCAAGGAACCGGCGTAGCCGCTCGACGCCCGCGTCGAGCCGCGCCGGATCGCACGCATAACACCAGCGCACGAACCCCTCTCCCTCCGGGCCGAACGCACGACCGGGCGCAAGGCCGAGCCCCGCGTCGCGCACCAGCGTCTTGCAGAACGCCAGGCTGTCGGCCGCGCCCGGCAGTCGCAGGAACAGGTACATCGCGCCCGGCGGAGGCGGCACGTCGACGCCCGGCAGCGTCCGCAGCGCGGCGACCAGGTGATCGCGCGCGTCGCGCAGCGCCGTGACGAACGACCGCACGAACGGCTCGCCGTCTCGCAACGCGACCTCGGCCGCAGCCTGAACGAAGCCCGGCGCACACGACGTGTTGTATTCGACGAGCTTCGACAGGTCGGCCATCACCGATGCCGGCGCAACCAGCCATCCGAGCCGCCAGCCCGTCATCGCCCACGCCTTCGAGAATGAATTCACGACCACGACACGCTCGTCGCGAGACGCGATATCGAGGAACGACGGCGCGCCGCCCTCGTCGAATGCAAGCCGCTCGTACACCTCGTCGGCGACCAGCCAGATGCCGTGACGACGGCAATGGGCGAGCACGGCCCGCTGATCGTCGCGCGACATCGTCCAGCCGGTCGGGTTGTTCGGCGAATTGATCAGCAGCATCCGCGTATCGGGCGTCAGCGCCGCGAGCAACCGTCCGACATCGAGCCGCCATCCCGCATCGCCGTAGCCGAGCGGCACGCACTCGACCTGCGCGCCGAGGATCTTCGGAATCTCGACGAGATTCGGCCACAGCGGCGTGACCGCGACGACACGCTCGCCCGGCCCGACCAGCATCTGGGCAGTCAGCATCAGCGCACTCACGCCCGAACTCGTCACGGCCACCGTATCGGCCGCCGTCGCACCGTGACGCGCGCCGACATAGGCGGCGATCGCGTCGCGCAGCGCCGCCGTGCCGAGATTGTGCGTGTAGAAGGTCGCACCGTCGCGCAGCGCCGCCGCCGCGGCGTCGCGGATGAAATCCGGTGTCACGCGGTCGGATTCGCCGAACCAGAACGGCAGCATGTCCGGCACGCCGAAACCGGCGTTTGCGACCTCGCGGATCAGCGACGGACGCAGCGCGTGCACCGTGGCGCGCGCCGCCGGCTCATCGTTCGCCGGGAAAAAACCTGCGGAATGCGTCATCGAGAACCATCGCCCCAGGAACACGGTCCGCGTAGTGTACCGGCCGGCAAGCCGGACCGGCGCAACGTCAGTCGAGATCCTCGGCCCTCGCCGGCATCTGCCGCACGAGCTCCCAGATCGCCTGCGCGGCGGGCGACAACGACCGGTCGCGGCGGCGCACCAGTTCGACGGTGCGTTCGGTACGCGGCGTGAGCGGCCGCGCGACGAGCGTCGAGCCGGCCGGCAGCGGCAGCGACAGCCACGGCTGCACGCTCACGCCGACACCGGCCTCGACCAGCCCGAACACGGTCGCCGAATGCCCGAGTTCCTGCATGACCGTCGCGTTGACGCGATGCGTGACCAGCGCCGCATCGATCAGCGGCCGGCTGCCCGATGCGTGATCGAGCAATACGAGGCGCTCGCCGTCCAGCGCAGTCCACGGCACCTCGGCCCGTGCCGCGAGCGGATGGTCGGCGCGCGCGACAAGGCAGAACGAATCGGTCATCAGCGGCTCGCAGACGAGATCGGCGACCGTCAGCGGCCCGATCACGACGCCGAAGTCGACTTCGCTCGATTTCACCTTGCGCAGCACGTCGCTCTGCACGTCGTCGCGCAGGCCGAGCGTGACGAACGGGAACTGGCGCTCGCACGACGCCACCACGCGCGGCATCAGCCTGCATGCGATCGTCGGGCTTGCCGCGACGACCACGCGCCCGCGGCGCTGCTCGCCGATCTCGCGAATCTCGCGCAGCGTGTCGTCGAGATCGGCGAGCAAGCGCGACACGCTCGCGATCAGGTTCGCACCGACGTCGGTCAGTTGCACGTCGCGCGTCGTGCGGTCGATCAGCTTCAGCCCGAGTTCGGCCTCGAGCTCTCGCACGCAACGGCTGACGGCGGACTGGGTGAGCCCGATCTCGTCACCCGCCCGGCTGAAGCTCTTGAGCCGCGCGACTTCGATGAATACGCGAAGCTGGCGCAGCGTAACGTTCATGTCCCGACCTCATCAATCATCGATATCGATGCGGGATTCTAATGTGCGAAACCGGCTTCGGCGAACGAATCGGCACCCGCCGCCCATGTTTCGCTGCGGTGCAATACATTCGCAAACGCACGTGACATGGGCGAATTGCACAAGATTGGTGATTGTCCCGATTTGCTCACGGGTTATTTTGGCGTCTTATACGCCCCTAGCTGACTTAGCCGTTAGCTCGCTGCCAAGCGGCTCTCGAGGGATTCACCTCCGACATGGCACGCTTCGTGCATTACCTTGCGCACAGGGTGCAGGTTTCGTCGGACGGAAGAGCAGAAACGCCGCTGCCGGCCAACCGGACGCCCCCACCCGGCACTCGACGATCGAGTGCTTGAAGAGTGCGCGGCGCAGGGCAGCGCACCGGAGTTAGCTTCGCTGAGGTGAGGACATGATGCTGTTCGACGATTTGAGAGATAACGAATGGGCGCTGGTCGAGGGTTTGTTTTGCTCGGAGCCCGCACGGAGTGAGCGGCGCGGCCGTCCCCGCGTGGAAGCCCGCTCGGTGGTCAACGCCGTGCTGTGGGTGCTGTCGACGGGGGAAGGCTGGTCGAAACTGCCGGGCCGCTATCCGTCCCCGCCGACCTGCCGCCGCCGCTTCGACGAATGGCAGGCGGACGGTACGCTCGCCGAAATCGTGAAGCGACTCGGCACGAGCGGCCGGCAGATCTCGCTGCGCGGACGCATCGGCGCAAGCGCGGCAAAGCCGCCCGCCCCGCCGAGCCGCGACCGGCTGCGCGGCGCCTTCTGGACCAACCCGGAATCCTGGCGCGCACCCGTCAAGATGGCGTAACGAATGCTCGATCGGGCGGCTTCGGCCGCCCGGTTTCTTTCTGTGACGCGACCTTTTCGCGACGCATGCCTTGCCGTCGATTACCGTTGTCGTGCCGCGAAACAACTATTTACCAATATTTACAGCAAGCCTGCACTCCCACGCTTACCTTAGCGACATATCAACAGGCCGCACTGACGGCTTGAAGGGAGCCCCGCCATGAAAACAATGTCACTGCTCGTTGCATGCGGCATTGTCGTTTCCGTGGCGCTGAGCACTCCCGTCCATGCCGACGATCGCGCGAAGCCACCCCACCGCCAGCAGGATCACAGGAACACCTTTCGACAGCCGCCGTCCGCGAACCCGTCCAGCCGGCAAACCGTGCCGCGCGGCGACTTGCGCGGCGACATAGCCAGCAATGCGCGGGCGCGAATCGGCTCACAGCCGCCGGGCGTGCCGCGTCATCCTTAGCCCTGCCGATTTCGAGATTTCGCCAAAGAAAATGCCCGCATCCGGGAACTGCGCCGCATGCGACGAGTCACATCGTTGCCATGAGCACAGCGTGGCAGCAGCAAAAGTATCCGGTACGCCCGTATCCTCGCGATACGGGCTTTTTTTTGCATCGCCGTCCCGTGCGGCGATGCACGGAACGGGATGAAGAGCCGCTAAAGACGACTTTCAAGAATCGCCACGGCGCTCGCTTCGCTCAATGCGTAGTCGTCCATGCGGCGATCAGTCCAGGAAAGTAATTTCTCGTCGCGCTCGAGGCGCGAGAATTCGGCGCGGCCGCTGTCGGTCAGTACGGCGATGTCGACCGGTGCATGAAAGCCCGGTGCGGGGGCAACGGTTTTCTGCCTGACCGTGTCCATCAGGCCGAGCGAACGGAGATACTCGAACACGCCCGGGCGGCGTGCCCACGGTACCTGGCGGTACTGCACTCGTCTCAATGCGTCGAGCACCGCTTCGTTGGAATACGTGGCCATCTCGATTCTTTCTTAAAGTGCAGCGACAATGCGAAGCGGCGAGCCGGGCGGGGTCTCCGCCCGCCGAAACCGCCACCGATTCTGGAGGCCGACGTTGTTCGGCGTCGCGTCAGGGCCGTATCGTCAGCCGTCCATAAAAAGACACCATACCCCAATCAAATTGATTCTGTTCGATTCATTTGTACTTCTCTTCATCGGTTTCATGCTCTGCCGCAAGCAGCGTCGAACCATTTCCATCGCCGCCGCCGCGCTGTTCTGGCTACTGGCGACGGGCTGGCTCGCGGCGCCGCTCATCGCCTGGACCGAGGCGGGCGTCACGCCGGTCGAACACCCCGACATGCACGGGCGAACCACGCTGATCCTCCTTGGCGCCGGCACGCGCCGCACCGACACGGGATTGCAGCCGCCGCCCGACGGCGTCGCGCGCATCCACAAGGTTGCTGCGCTCTATCGCACGTGCCGGCAGCAGGCCGAACGCTGCACCGTGGTGATGTCGGGCGGCGACCCACAGCATCACGGCGACACCGAGGCGGCCGTCTACGGGCGCCAGCTCGTCGCACAGGGCGTGGCGCCGGCCGACCTCGTGCTCGAACCGAACAGCCGCACAACCTACGAAAACGCGAAATTCACTGCATCTATACTACGCTCACAGTATGACGACGCGCGCGTTCTCGTCACGTCGTCGTATCAGATGCGCCGGGCGCTGCTCGATTTCCGCCGTTTCGGCATCGATCCGCAGCCCGTTTATGCGAACCTCCGACGTGCGCAAACGGGCTGGTTGCCGCGCTGGCGCAATGTGGCGAACGCCGAGCAGGCGCTGCACGAGCTGGTCGGAATCTCGCAATTCCACGTGTATCGCTGGCTCGGCTGGTTCTGACGATACCGCGAAAATCGCTGCACCACCCCGCATGGCAGATGCGTGACGCAGTGCGCGAAGTGTTGCGCGACTTCAACGGGGCCTTGCGTCGTGCGCCGATCCGATGCACATTGATCCGTCACTTTTGTTACACTCGACACGCACTCGATTGCAGTCGCCAGACAAAACGGCACACTCGGGTTCATCACCACTTAGCGGAGGTAAAGCAATGAAGAAGACGTCCCTGGCTATCCTGGTAGCGATGTCGGCGCTGACTGGCGCAGCGTATGCGCAAGAGAGCACGCAGATCCAGACCATCACCGATCCGGCCAAGATCGCCGAGATCGAGCAGCGTGCACAAGCGCTGCAACAGCAGCAAGCGGCCGAAGCGGCTCAGCCGGCGGCGCAGGAAGAGCATCACCACGGCAAGAAGGCTGCGCATCACAAGGCAGCGAAGAAGGCCGGCAAGAAGGCGAAGGCTGCAGACGCTGCCAGCCAGTAAGTTCGGCGGCACCGTACCAGCGACAAGCCGAATCCGGGCAACCGGGTTCGGCTTTTTTGGTTGCGGCGCCCGCGCTGTGCTAAAGTCGCGCACCGAAATTTTCCACCCGTGCGCACCCCGGTGCGGAGGACAGCATGAGTAACATTCAACTCGACATCGAGTGGACCGAAGCCGCCACTCGCCGGATCAAGCAACTGATGCCCCGCGGCTCGGACGACGCGTTTCTCGCGCTGCCGCCGATCGAGTGCCTGCCGATGGAGGGCGACGTGCTGTTCCTCGGCCCGCAAGGCAAGCAGCAACCGTTCATCGTTGCCGAGCGCCAGTATCACCATGACGGCGACGCCGACTGGACGATCATCCTGATCCTCGACGTACCCAGCGCGTCGCACTGACGCGCGGCCGCGACCGGACACGTCCGGTCGCTCCACCCGGCTCGACTCAGACGAGCTTCGACAGCACGCGGATTTCGGAACGTTCGATCCAGTCCGCGGCCGCTTCGCGATAAGCGAGAATATGCGCGGAACGCGCATGCGCGGCCAGCGCCTCCTCGCTCTCCCAACGCTCGATGAATACGAACCGCGCGGGCTCCTTCAGATCCCTGTGCAGGTCGTATTGCAATGCGCCGGCTTCGTTTCGGGTCGGCTCGACGATTCCCTCGAGCGCGGCGCGCAGTTTTTCCTCGGCGCCGGGCTTCGCCACGATCAGCGCCACGACTGCAATTTCCGCCATTCCCGCCTCCCTCTTCCGAAAAAGTCCGAGAATACGCGAATCTCGCGCCGCGCATCGGCTACGCCGAGACGGCATGACGACGGCACCAAAAAAAATAGCCCGCGCTTCAGAGAAGCGCGGGCGAAACCGTCGCCCTACGAGGATAGGCGACGGGGCCATCGAGATCCGCACGCTGGCGCGGATCGTCATCTGTTGTGCCGACGCTTGTCGCGTCGGCATGTGAAGGCGTCGAGACCGTTGTTCGGGCGCTCGCGGCGCATTCCCCGGGCTCTGACGCCATCCTCCCTGTTCTAACGATTCCAACCTATAAAGCAGGTTGCGTGCCAGGCGTCGAACACCCGACATTCCGTTGATTTATAAGGACAATTTTTTAGATCGGCGACAATGTGACACTTGTTTTGTCGTCGTAACGCCCGGATGTTACGTAACGTCACGAGGCGGGGTCGAACCACGCTCCCGCCGCACGCGACAGCGAGCGACCATGAAAAAAGCCCGCCGGAAGGCGGGCTTTTCAAGGGTGCGGGAAACGCCGGGATCAGCGGAGCTGATTCACGAGCAACCCCATGATCTGACGAGCCGGCGACGACGTATCGATCGCGCCCGAATCGTCGACGACCGCGACGCGCGTCTGATCGGCCGTGAGCGCCTTCACGTTGACGCGATACTGCTTCGCCTGCTTTTCCTTCTTGCCGTGGAACAGCTGGCTCCAGAAACCCTGCTCCGCCGAGCTCAAATCCTTCGGATCGACGTAGCGCACGAAATACAGGCCCTTCGAGCGATCGCGATCGTCGACCGTGAAGTTCGCGCGATCGAGCGCGAGACCGACATGCAGCCACGACCGGTCGTACGGCTCGCCGAGCGTGACTTCGGACGGCACGGCCGCTTCGGCCGCGTCATTGCCTTGCGCCGACGTGCGCGAGACGTTCTGCGCAGCGATCGCCGCGGCAGCCTTCGACGACGCATCGGCATCGGCCTTCTTGTCGTTCGGGACCGCGTTGTCCTTGATGTTCGCGATCGGCGGTTCGCCGTTCTTCGCGCGTTGCTCGTTCTGCGCGAGCACGGCCATCAGCCGCTTCAGGTATTCCGTCTCGAGCGCGGGATCGTTCGGCTTCGGTTCCCATTTGCTCGAATCGTTGTTCGCGCCGGTGATCGCCTCGCGCATCCCCTTCTGGCTGATGAACACGTAAGTGCCGCCGTTCGGCGCCGAATCGAGACGCGTGCGGTACTTGTTGCGCTCGGCCGTCACGTACGAATTGCCCATCGCCTTCGAGATCACGCTGCGGATCAGGCCGTCGTTGATCTGCGGATGGGTTTCGTTCCAGTCGGTTTCCATCACGCCCTTGTCGCGCTGGTCGACGACGAGCAGGAAGCCCTGCTCCTGCCAGAAACGGCGAACCTGCGGCCAGATCGCGGCCGGCTGCTTGCCGTCGATCACGAGCCAGCTTTCGGTGCCGTCGCGCTGGATATGCATGCCGGCCACGGCCGGCGCGACGGTGTCCAGCGCGGGCGCAGCCTGCTGGACCTGCTTGAGCGCGGACAGGGAAGTCGCGCCGCCCTGGGGCGGCAGCGAACGCTGATCGGCCGTCTCGTCGAGCATGTTGGGCGGCACTGCGAGCGACGCTTCCTTCGATTTCGAATCGCTCTTGTAGTCCACTTTCGTGGGCGACGACGTACCGCAACCGGCGACGAGCGCGCCGGTGGCGAGCACTGCAGCGAACCGCATGGTAAGACGAAGATCAGTCATGTTCGGGGAATCCTCTTCCGCTAAATCACGGCGCTTTCCGTGGATCAACCTTGCATTTTACCGGGGCCGCGCCGCGATGTGCAAAAAAGCGACGGCCAAGAAAAAACCCGCGCCAGCCTGAGCTGACGCGGGTTCTTGTCTGGTCGGGGCGAGAGGATTTGAACCTCCGACCACCTGCACCCCATGCAGGTACGCTACCAGGCTGCGCTACGCCCCGAAAGAAAAAAATTATAACAGACAGTTCCTCGATTTAGAACGGGGCGCATGCATTTTGTGAATGTTCTCGTGAAATTTTTTGGCGCGACGGTGCCGATGCAAGCAATCTGCGGCGCCGGTTCCCCGCCTGCGTCACCGCTTGCGTGCGACGCAGATGACCGTCAGGCCGGCGACGCGATTGAAGCGGAACATCGGCAACTCGATGCGGCAGATCGTCTTGAGCAAGCCGTTGACGAACGGATGATGACGACGCAATTGCGACGCAGGCTCGCGCGGATGCGAACGCGCGCGCTCGCCCAGCCGCAACGCGGCCGCGAGCGGAAACGTGAGACCGAAATAATAGGCGCCGTGCTCGACGTCGAGCCCCGCACGCCGGGTCACGTCCTCGAGGCCGCCGAGCGTATATCTGCGCTTGTGCTCGAGGAAATCGTCGTGGCCGCTCCACAGGAACTGGAACGCCGGCACCGTGATCAGGAACCGGCTGCCCGGAGGCGCACCCTTCACATACTGCATCAGCAGCCCGACATCGTCGTCGACATGTTCGAGCACGTCCATCAGCAACACGAGATCGGCATCGAATCGATCGACAGACCGCCGAAAGTGGATGGGCTTGCCGGCCGCCTCGCCGTCGCTGTCGTCGGCGTAGCTCGTATCGACGCACCATGCTTCCGTCGCCTGCGTGCGCTCGAGCAGATGCTGCGAGAAAAAGCCGGAACCCGCACCGACGTCGAGTATGCGGTTCGCGCCCGACGCGCCCAGGAACCGGCGAATTGCGCTCGCCTTCGACGCGTAGTACCAGTGGTCGCCCACCCCCGCACCCAGTACGTCGACTTCCTTCAGGTCCATGGCGCTTCCCCGTGATGGCTGCCGTGTTGTGACGCCGAACCAGCCATTGATGCCGATCTTACCTCGCCGCCAGCGTCGATCGTATCCGTCGATGCCCGGGGGCCGCGCCGCTCGGGCATCGGGTGAAACCCGCGCCGGCCAAGGCCGGTCGCGGGTTTTCAGGGCCGCTTCGACAGACGCAGACCGCCGCGCCGGACAAACCAAACGACCGTTTGAACCAGCCGTCCATCCCCCGCGAATCCATTGTCTGGCCGCCCGCCGGCGCGCCGCACCGGTATGCCCGTTGTTTGGTAACGCCGCTCTAGCACGCTATGACACACTGCACGGCATCGACGCCCGCGCCGTGCAGTAGCGCGTCGCCGTCGATCAAGACAAGACATGGAGACAGACGATGCGGAATGCGGTCCGACACGGCCATCGCTCGCCTTTGGCAATTTTCGACTGGGTTTCCGGCCTGCGACGCACGGCCGCCGCGGGGTCGCGCACGACATCCCGCGTGTTCGGCTGCAGCGCGCTGGCGCTCGCGCTGCTTTGCACCGGCTGCGCGGAATCGGCCGCGCAACGCGACAGCAATACATCCATCGCGTCGACGAAGATCGAGCGCACCAAGGCCGAGCGGCTCGCGCGCGAGCAGCAGATCGCGCGTACCGTGCCGTCGCTCGCATCGATCAGCCTCACGCAATCGCGCCCGTTCACGCTGCGCGACTCGGGCCAGAACGGCGCGATGACGTTCCTGCGCGACGTCGATTTCCGCGTCGTCAACAACCTCGGCTTCTTCATCCATCAGTTGTCCGCCACGCTCGTACCGACGCAGGCCGGCGCGCCGATCGTGTTCGACGACCCGACGAGCTTCGAGATCGACGTGCACGAAGGCACGGTCACGCTCGACAACGCGAAGCTGACCGCCCTCTTCAACACCTACATCTTCGGCTATCGCAACGCGCCGCTGCGCAAGCTCGCGGTGTCGGCCGGCGACGGCGTGATCCATCTGCAAGGCGAGATGCAGCGCGACGGCTGGGTACCGTTCTCGCTGACCGGCACGCTCGCGATCCGCGACGGCAGCCAGCTCGTGTTCCACCCGACCGGCGTGCGCGTGTCGGGCATCGACGCTCAGCCGGTGATGCGCGCGGCCAACGTGAAAATGGCCGACCTGCTGAAGGTGCAGACACCGATCGCGCAACTCGCCGGCGACGATCTCGTGATGGCGGTCGACAAGCTGATGCCGCCGCCGCGCCTGAAACTCACGATCACCGCCGTGCGCGTGACGCCGGCGGGCCTCGACCTGAAGCTCGACGACGGCACGCGTGCCGGCTTCGCGATGCCCGCGAATGCCCCGCAGCAGGCGATGTATATCCGCGGCGGCGACGTGAAATTCATGCGCTCGATGCCGATGAACGCGGATATCCTGATCGGTCCGATCGACTCGTCGAGGCGCGACCAGACGTTCGTGTTCGACCTGTATCACTATCGAGACCAGGTGTCGGCCGGCTACTTCAACTTCGACGAAAGCGGCGCGATGGCGATCCGGATGCCATCGTATACGGGCCCGGCGAGCGGCGCGCTGCTCGGCAACGCCGCGGCGCGCCTGAACGACAGCTTCCTCGCCGCGCAGCAGAATACGCTGCGCGACGTGCGGCAGCACTGGGAAGCGTACGCGCTCGCGGCGGACGCGGCGCGGCCCGGCATGCAGAAGGTCGCGATGCGGCGCACGTCGACGACGCCGTTCAACGAACGGCACGTGTCGAACCGCAACCCGACGATCCACCTGCGCAACGTCGACTTCAACCTGTCCGGCGATATCGGCTTTCATGTCGAAGATCTCGACGTGGAGCTCGTGTCGAAGCGCCCGGGCGAACCCGTCGATCTCGACGATCCCAACCAATACGACATCCGCATTCTCGGCGGCACGGTCGTCGAGTCGTGGAAGGCGATGTCGGCGCTCTTCAACGACTATCTGCTCGACTATTCGCCGCGTTCGCTGAACGACCTGCAATTGAGCGCGGACGGCCAGAACCTGCGCGTCCGGGGCGGCATCAAGCTGTGGAATCATGTGCCGGGCGTCTGGCTGCCGACCGACATGAAGGGCTCGCTGACGGTGCTCGACGACCGCCACCTCGCATTCAAGCCGTCGCAGGTGTCGGTGCTCGGCATCCCGCAGGCGACGCTGCTGCGCTCGCTCGGCATCGAGCTCGCGTCGCTGACGCCGTTGCAGCGGCGCGGCGCGGAACTGCGCGGCGACACGCTCGTGCTCGACCAGTACACGGTGTTCCCGCCGCCCGTGCTGAACGGCAAGCTCGGCCAGGCAACGGTCGAGCGCGACGGATTGCGGCTCACATTCCGGCGCGCCGCAAGTGCGCCCGCGCCGAAGCGGCCGCAGATCGACGCGCCGAGCTACATGTGGATGGAAGGCGGCGACATGAAGATGTTCAACGTGCTCGAACTGAACGTGCGCGCGCTGATCCGGAATTCGGCCGAGGCCGGCCCGATGCGGTTCGACCTGTACGGGTATCGCAGCCAGGTCGCGCAAGGCTCGGTGCGGATGCTGCCGGACGGCACGCTGGTCGTCGACATGGGGCTAAAGAATCCGCTCGCGTCGCGCTGATCCGCGTGCAGGGCACGCATGAAAAAAAGCCCGGTGGCAGGTCGCCAACCGGGCTTTCCAATGCATCTTGCGCGCCGTGCGCTCAATCGCGTTTCAGTCCGTCGATCACGTCCAGCAACGCCTGCCGCAACGCGATGACGTCGACGGTCGCGCCCGGCTTGATCGCCCCGCGCGCATCGACGGCCCGCGCATCGGGTTCGACCGGCTCCGCCGCGGCCCGCTCGCTGCCCGGCGAATCGAGCCGGTTGCGCGCACCGTTGATCGTGAAGCCCTGCTCGTACAGCAACTCGCGAATCCGCCGGATCAGCAGCACTTCGTGATGCTGGTAATACCGACGATTGCCGCGCCGCTTCACCGGCCGCAACTGAGTGAACTCCTGTTCCCAGTAACGCAGCACATGTGGTTTGACCCCGCACAGTTCGCTGACTTCGCCGATCGTGAAGTAGCGCTTCGCGGGAATCGGAGGCAAGACGACTTTCTCAACCGTGGTGGTCATCGTCGGTTAACCGTCGGTAAAGGGTGCGCGGCGGCCGCGCGGGGCGTGGGCGCGCGTATTACTCCGCGCCGTTTTCGACCAGCGCCTTCAGCTTCTGGCTCGCGTGGAAGGTTACCACCCGGCGGGCCGCGATCGGAATCGCCTCGCCCGTCTTCGGATTGCGGCCCGGACGCTGCGGCTTGTCGCGCAACTGGAAATTGCCGAACCCCGACAGCTTGACGCTTTCGCCGTTTTCGAGCGCGTCGCGGATCACTTCGAAAAACGCCTCGACCATGTCCTTCGCTTCACGCTTGTTCAGCCCGACGCTGTCGAACAGCAGCTCCGCCAGCTCCGCCTTCGTCAGCGTCGGCGTCTCGGTGGACGCCGGCGCCGAAGCGTCGCGGTTCATCGCGCTGCGTTGCGCCGTCAGGAGGGCTTCGAATTCACTCGAGGTCATGTCGTTCATATCTGCCATACAGCGCGTTGAATCAAAACTTACGATGGAAACAAGCCGCCCGCGAACGGGCCGGCCCCTCTCCTCAGCCGCGCAGGCGCGCGCCGGCACGAGCCATCCGCGCGACCAGCGTCTGGATCGCCTGATCGACGATCTCGTCCTGCAGCGTGCCGGCCGCGTCCTGCAGCGTCACGCGGAAGGCAAGGCTCTTCTCGTTCGCGGCAAGACCACCGGAAGTGTTTGATTTTGCACGAAATTCGTCGAAGAGTACAACCTTCTGAACGAATCGGCAGGCCTCTTCGGCAAGCGCCTTCTTCATTTCGTCGAAAAGTGCCTGAACCTCGACCGCCTGATCGACGACAACCGCGATATCGCGACGGACCGGCGGGAATTTCGACACGTCGGTCGGCGCGGGCAGCGCACGCGTAGTCAGCGCGTCGGCATCGATCTCGAACATCACCGGCGCGTGCGGCAGCTCGTACTTCTGCATCAGGCGCGGATGCAGCTCACCGATCCAGCCGACCGCGCGGCCATCGACCTCGATGCGTGCGCTGCGGCCCGGATGAAGGGCCGGATGCTCGGCCTTCACGAAGCGTGCAACCGCCGGCGCGAGCAGCGCTTCGAGATCGCCCTTCACGTCGAAGAAATCGACCGCGCGGGTCGCCGCACCCCATTGCTCGTCGAGTGCCGGACCATACGCCAGCGCGCCGACGCGCTTCGGCTGCGCGTGACCTTCGACCGCCAGCTCGCCGGCCTTCACCGACGGATCGGCGACGAACACGCGCCCCGATTCGAACACGCGCACACGATCGGCGCGGCGGTTCAGGTTGTGACGCAGCACGGCGATCAGGCTGCCGAACAGCGTCGTGCGCATCACCGAAAGCTGGCTCGCGATCGGGTTCAGCAGCCGGATCGGGTTGTCGTTGCCCGCGAAATCGTGCTCCCACTCCGCATCGACGAAGCTGAAGTTGACGGTTTCCGCGTAGTCGCGCGCGGCGAGCGCGTGACGGATATCGTGGATCGAACGCCGCGTCTCGTTGGTCGCGCGCATTTCGCTCGTCGCGACCGGCGGCCGCGCCGGGATCTTCTCGAAGCCGTAGATGCGCGCCACTTCCTCGATCAGGTCTTCCTCGATCTCGATGTCGAAGCGGTGCGACGGCGGCGTGACGAGGAACGCGTCGTCTTCACGCTCGAACGGCAGGCCGAGGCGCGTGAAGATGTTCGCGATCTCGTCGGCATCGATCTTCACGCCGATGATGCGGTTCGCGCGCGACACGCGCATCTTCACCGGCGCGCGCTGCGGCAGGTTCACCGCCTGATCGTCGACCGGGCCGGCCTTGCCGCCGCAGATCTCGAGGATCAGTTGCGTGATGCGCTCGACGTGCTCGACGGTCGTCGCGTAATCGACGCCGCGCTCGAAGCGATGGGCCGCATCGGTCGAGAAGTTGTACTTGCGCGCGCGGCCGCGGATGCTGTCCGGCCACCAGAACGCGGCTTCCAGGTAGATGTTGGTCGTATCGAGCGTGACGGCCGTGCTGTCGCCGCCCATGATGCCTGCCAGGCTTTCGACCTGGGCGGCGTCCGCAATCACGCCGACCGTTTCGTCGAGTTCGACCGTGTTTCCGTTGAGCAGCTTCAGCGATTCGCCGCGCTTGCCCCAACGCACTTCGATGCCGCCGTGGATCTTGTCGAGATCGAACACGTGCGACGGGCGGCCGAGTTCGAACATCACGTAGTTCGAGATGTCGACGAGCGCGGACACGCTGCGCTGGCCCGCGCGCTCGAGGCGCTCGACCATCCATTGCGGCGTCTTTGCGCGCGCGTTCACGCCGCGGATCACGCGGCCCGAGAAGCGGCCGCACAGATCGGGCGCGGCAATGCGCACCGGCAGCGTTTCGTCGAGCTCGACATGCACCGGGCGAATATCGACCGGCGTCAGCGGCGCGCCGGTGATCGCGGCCGTCTCGCGGGCGATACCGAACACCGACAGGCAGTCGGCCTTGTTCGGCGTCAGCTTGATTTCGAAGATCGTGTCGTCGAGATTGAGGGTTTCGCGGATGTCCTGGCCGACCGGCGTGTCTTCCGGCAGGATCAGCAGCCCGCTGTGATCCTCGGACAATTTCAGCTCGCGCGCCGAGCACAGCATCCCCTGGCTTTCCACGCCGCGCAGCTTCGACAGCTTGATCGCGAACGGCTTGCCGCCCTCTTCCGCCGGCGGCAGTTCCGCGCCGACCAGCGCGACCGGCACCTTGATGCCCGGCGCCACGTTCGGCGCGCCGCAGACGATGTTCAGCGTCGCGCCGGTGCCGGCGTCGACCTGGCAGACATTGAGCTTGTCCGCATCCGGATGCTTGACGACTTCGAGCACGCGGCCGACGACGATCTTCGACGTCGGCGGCGCAGCCTTGCTCAGCGATTCGACTTCGAGCCCCGCCATCGTCAGCGCGTGCGACAGTTCGTCGGTCGTCAGCTGCGGGTCGACAAAGGTTCTCAACCAGGATTCAGGGAATTGCATGGATGTCTACGTTCGAAACAGGTTAGATCGACGCCCGGGCCCCTCGGAAACGTCCGTCGGGGCGTGCGCGGGCACAGGTCGGCGCGGCGAGCGGCGTTATGCGAACTGGCGCAGGAAACGCAGGTCGTTCTCGAAGAACAGCCGCAGATCCTGGACGCCGTAACGCAGCATCGTCAGGCGCTCGAGGCCGCTGCCGAACGCGAAACCGATGTAGCGCTCGGGGTCGAGGCCCATGTTGCGGATCACGGTCGGATGCACCTGCCCGGAGCCGGAAATTTCGAGCCACTTGCCGGCGTTCTTGCCTTGCTCGAACATCATGTCGATCTCGGCCGACGGTTCCGTGAACGGGAAATACGACGGACGGAAGCGCACGAGGATGTCGTCGCGCTCGAAGAATTTTTTCAGGAAGTCGGTATAGACGCCCTTGAGATCGGCAAAGCTGATGTTTTCGTCGATCCACAGCCCCTCGACCTGATTGAACATCGGCGAGTGGGTCGCATCGCTGTCGACGCGATACGTGCGTCCCGGCGCGATCACCTTGATCGGCGGACGGTTCATGCGCGCATAACGCACCTGCATCGGGCTCGTGTGCGTGCGCAGCAGCAGCTGGCGGCCGTCGGCATCCTTGCCTTCGACGTAGAAGGTGTCCTGCATCGAACGCGCCGGATGGTTCTCCGGGCTGTTCAGCGACGTGAAGTTGTACCAGTCGGTCTCGATTTCGGGGCCGTCGGCCACGTCGAAACCGATCGAGCCGAAAATCTGTTCGACACGCTCCCACGTGCGCATCACCGGGTGCAGGCTGCCGGCGCCGGCGCCACGGCCCGGCAACGTCACGTCGATCGCTTCGGCGGTGAGGCGCTGATTCAGCAGCGCGTCGGCCAGTGCCTGGCGACGGGCGGTGAGCGCGGCTTCGACCTGCTGCTTCGCGACGTTGATGCGTGCGCCTTCGGTCTTGCGTGCTTCGGGATCGAGCTTGCCGAGGCCCTTCAGCAACTCGGTCAGCGCACCCGATTTACCGAGAAATCGCGCTTTCTCGTTTTCGAGCGTGGTGATGTCGGCAGCCTGTTCGAAGGACTGCTGCGCGTCGGCGACAATCTGGTCCAGATCCATAGATCCCATCATTTCCAACGTCATTCGGTCTTGGCGAGCGAAACCGCCCACCAAACAAAAAAGGGGCTCGGAAGAGCCCCGTTTTCGCTGCAGCGGCCGAGACTACCGGAACCTCGCTGCAACTAACCACGCAGTGCTAATTTCGCAATTAGGCTGCAACGGCGGCTTTCACCTGCTTGACGATCGCAGCAAAAGCAGCCTTGTCGAACACCGCCATGTCGGCCAGCACCTTACGGTCGAGTTCGATCGACGCCTTCTTCAGGCCGTTGATGAACACGCTGTAGGTCATGTCGTGCTGGCGAACTGCCGCGTTGATACGCGTGATCCACAGTGCGCGGAACACACGCTTCTTGTTGCGGCGATCGCGGTACGCGTACTGACCAGCGCGCATCACCGCCTGCTTGGCGATGCGGTAGACGTTATTGCGGCGGCCGCGATAACCCTTGGCCAGGTTGATGATCTTCTTGTGGCGGGCCCGTGCGGTTACCCCACGTTTGACTCGAGGCATGTTTCTCTCCTTGGAGTATCAGTTGAGGGGTTACGCGAACGGGAGCATCGCGCGGACGGAGTTCAGATCGGAATCGTGAACTGCCGTTGCGCCGCGCAGATGGCGCTTGTTCTTCGTGGTTTTCTTGGTCAGGATGTGGCGCTTGAAGGCTTGACCGCGCTTGACGGTACCGCCCGGACGCACCACGAAGCGCTTTGCAGCGCTCTTCTTGGTCTTCATCTTAGGCATGACGAACAACTCCAGTTTATTAGATGGCGATGGGTGTGCGGTTGGCTTGCGCCCTTGACCCGCCCTTCGAAACCCAGTCCACTTGTGTACGGCGACCCGCTTGCGCAGCCGCCGTCGTTGTTGGCGCGCTGCCCGACCGGGCAGCGCGCCGAACCACTGTCGAACCTGCGCGCGATGCGCGCGGGCTCGTTACTTCTTTTTCTTCGGCGAGAGCACCATGATCATCTGGCGCCCTTCCATCTTCGGCATCTGCTCGACCTGGCCGACTTCCTCGAGATCCGTGCGCAGACGCTCGAGCATCCGCATACCGATTTCCTGGTGAGCCATTTCGCGGCCGCGGAAACGCAACGTGATCTTCGTCTTGTCGCCCTCTTCGAGGAAGCGCACGAGATTGCGGAGCTTGACGTTGTAATCCCCGTCATCGGTACCCGGGCGGAACTTGACTTCCTTCACCTGGATGACCTTCTGCTTCAGCTTCGCTTCGTGCTGCTTCTTCGATTCCTGGTACTTGAACTTGCCGTAATCCATCAGACGGCAAACCGGCGGCACCGCTTGCGGCGCGATTTCCACCAGGTCAACATCCAGTTCTTCCGATTTACGGAAAGCATCAGCGAGTTTTACGATACCGAGCGGTTCGTTCTCGATCCCGACCAGGCGCACTTCCGGCGCAGTGATTTCACCGTTGATGCGGTGCGACGACTTATCAGTAGCGATGTTACGTTTCCTCTAAAAATTAAAAAAACGAGCCGCGCTGCCAGGGCGGTTACTTGAACGAGCGCAGGTCTTCCTGCAGACGCTCAACGAAGGCTTCGACCGGCATTACGCCAAGGTCGACGCCGCCACGGGCACGCACGGCTACCGTTTGTGCATCACGCTCCTTATCGCCCACGACGAGGAGATAAGGCACCTTTTCCAGCGTGTGCTCGCGTATTTTATAGCTAATCTTCTCGTTGCGCAAATCGGCCGCCACTCTAACCCCTTGTTTTTGCAACGATTGGGCCAGAGACTGCGCATATTCGGCCTGACTTTCGGCGATATTGAGCACAATTGCCTGGTACGGCGCGAGCCAGACCGGCATTGCACCAGCATGGTGCTCGATCAAAATGCCGAGGAACCGCTCCATCGACCCGACGATCGCGCGATGCAGCATCACCGGCCGGCGGCGGCTGTTGTCTTCCGCCACGTACTCGGCGCCGAGGCGCTCCGGCAGCACCATGTCGAGCTGCAGCGTGCCGCATTGCCACGAGCGGCCGAGCGCGTCCTTGATGTGGTACTCGATCTTCGGGCCATAGAACGCGCCCTCGCCCGGCAGTTCCTCCCAGGACAGACCGCACGCCGTGAGCGCGTCGCGCAAGCCCTGCTCGGCGCGGTCCCACGTTTCGTCGGTGCCCGCACGCTGCTCGGGGCGCAGCGACAGCTTGATGTCGATGTGCTCGAACCCGAAATCCTTGTACACGCTCATCGCCAGCGTGTTGAACGCGATCGACTCGGCGATGAACTGCTCTTCCGTACAGAAGATGTGCGCATCGTCCTGCACGAAGCCGCGCACGCGCATCAGGCCGTGCAGCGCGCCCGATGCCTCGTTGCGGTGGCACGAACCGAATTCCGCGTAACGCAGCGGCAGGTCGCGGTACGAGCGCAGGCCATGCTTGAACACCTGGACGTGGCCCGGGCAGTTCATCGGCTTGATCGCGTAGTCGCGCTTCTCCGACTCCGTCGTGAACATGTTTTCGCGATAGTTCTGCCAGTGGCCCGACGCCTCCCACAGCGAACGGTCCATGATCATCGGCGTCTTGATCTCGAGATAGCCGGCTTCGTTGACGCGGCGGCGCATGTACTGCTCGACCTGCTGCCACAGCGCCCAGCCCTTCGGATGCCAGAACACCATGCCCGGCGACTCTTCCTGCATGTGGAACAGGTCGAGCTGCTTGCCCAGCTTGCGGTGGTCGCGCTTTTCCGCTTCCTCGAGCATGTGCAGGTACTGATCCTGGTCTTCCTTCTTCGTCCAGGCCGTGCCGTAGATGCGCTGCAGCTGCTCGTTCTTCGAATCGCCGCGCCAGTACGCGCCCGCGACCTTCATCAACTTGAAGACCTTCAGCTTGCCGGTGGACGGCACGTGCGGGCCGCGGCACAGATCGGTGAAGCCGCCGTGCGAGTACAGCTTGATTTCGTCGCTTTGCGGAATCGATTCGATGATCTCGGCCTTGTACTTCTCGCCGATGCTGCGGAAGTAACCGGCGGCCTCGTCGCGCGACACGACACGGCGCGTGACCGGCTCGTCCTTCTTCGCGAGTTCCTGCATGCGCTTTTCGATCTTTTCCAGATCTTCCGGCGTAAACGGGCGGTTGTACGAGAAGTCGTAATAGAAACCGTTGTCGATCACCGGGCCGATCGTCACCTGCGCGTCCGGATACAGTTCCTTCACCGCGTATGCGAGCAAGTGGGCGGTCGAGTGACGGATGATGTCGAGGCCGTCGGCATCCTTGTCCGTGACGATCGCGAGCGACGCGTCGCGATCGATCACCGTCGACGTATCGACGAGCTCGCCGTCGAGCTTGCCGCCCAGCGCAGCCTTCGCCAAGCCGGGACCGATGGAGGCCGCAACCTCGGCAACTGTCACCGGATGCTCGTATTGTCGAACTGAGCCGTCAGGCAAGCGTATCGAAACCATAGCAATCTCCGTGATGCCGACAGTGGGCGGCAGACCAGGTACGCGAGTCAAACTCACGCGGGAAAATTCGCGACAAAAAAAATGCGGCCCCGCTTTCGAGGGGCCGCATTCGATACTTCACTCAACTGAAAGGGCGAAAACGTTCCTCGACTAGCGTCGCTCCGAAGTGGTTTCGGTCAACGTTCGCGGTGTCATAACCGTATTCGCCTTGTTCGCGTTGAGTTGTGTACTGCATAGAATGCCCGGAGGCCGGGCATTCTCAATTCGTTGGTAGGCTCGATTGGACTCGAACCAACGACCCCCACCATGTCAAGGTGGTGCTCTAACCAGCTGAGCTACGAGCCTAGAGAAGCTAAGATTATATGGAGTTGCTACCGGCTTGGCAAGCGTTTTATGCGGTTGCAGCAAAATAACGCTGTTCCAACCCCATCACGATTTTCGTCCTGCCCGCACGACGCCCTGCACCTCGCCGAGCAGCGTGCATGCGCGCTGCACCTGCGCCGAATTCGATACCTCGACCGTGAACTGCATGAATGCCGCATTGCGGCGGCTCTGCGTCTTCACGCCCACGACGTTGATCTTTTCCCGCGCGAACACTTCGGAGATATCGCGCAGCAACCCTTGCCGGTCGCTCGCCTCGATCATCAGGTCGACCGGATAGACGGACGCGCCGCGCCCGCCCAGCACGTCGGCCGACCAGGTCGTCTGCAGCACGCGCTCCGGCGCGCGCTCGACCATCCGGCGAAACGTCGGGCAGTCGGTGCGGTGGATCGACATCCCCTTGCCGCGCGTGACGAAACCGCTGATCGGATCGGGCGGCGCCGGACGGCAGCAACGCGCCAGTTGCGTCAGCAGCGCGTCGACGCCCACCACCAGCACGCCGGTCGACGCGCCATGCGCGACGCTCGCGCCGCTGCTGCGCTTCTCGAAATCGGCCGGGGCCTCGGGCGCCGGTTCCGGCGGCGGCGCATCGGACAGCGCGTGCTCGACGTTGCGCAGGCTGAATTCTTCCTTGCCGACGACCGAGAACAGCTCCTCGGGCGACTTGAAGCCGAGCTTCGCGGCGAGATGGTCCAGATTGACCGACGTCTTGCCCTCGCGCTGCAGCGTCTTTTCGACGAGCGCGCGGCCGTGCGCGACGTTTTCTTCCTGCTCGATCGAGTTGAACCACGCACGCACCTTCTGCCGCGCGCGCGAGCTCTTCAGGTAACCGAGCTGGAGGTTCAGCCAGTCGCGCGACGGCCCGCCTTCCTTCACCGCGACGATCTCGACCGTCTGGCCGTTCGCGAGCGACGTGTTCAGCGGCACCATCACGCCGTCGACGCGCGCGCCACGGCAGCGATGGCCGAGCTCGCTGTGCAGGTGATACGCGAAATCGACCGGCGTCGCGCCTTGCGGCAGCGCGATCACGCGCGCCTGCGGCGTCAGCACGTAGATGTGGTCGTCGTCGAGCGACGTTTCGCGCAGTTGCGCCCACGCCTGGTCGCCCGACACTTCGGCGCCGTCCTCGACGTCGTCCTTCCACGCGAGCAACTGGCGCAGCCACGCGATCTTCTCGTCGTACTTGTCGCTCGCCGAGAACTGGCCGCCATAGCCGCGCGCGCCGGCCTCCTTGTAGCGCCAGTGTGCCGCGACGCCATACTCGGCGAAACGATGCATCTCCTGCGTGCGGATCTGCACTTCGAACGCACGGCCGTCGTCGCCGATCACGACCGTATGCAGCGACTTGTAGCCGTTCGGCTTCGGCCGCGAGATGTAGTCGTCGAACTCCTTCGGCACTGGCTGCCACAGGTGATGCACGATGCCGAGCACCGCGTAGCAATCCTTGATGTCCGGCACGATCACGCGAAACGCGCGCACGTCGTACAGCTCGGAGAAATCGAGCTCCTTGCCGCGCATCTTGCGCCAGATGCTGTAGATATGCTTCGGCCGGCCGCTGACGTCGGCCTGGATGTTCGCCTCCGCGAGCTCGTGCTGCAGCCGCGCGATCGCCTGCGTGACGTACGCCTCGCGCTCGATGCGCTTCTCGTCGAGCAGCTTCGCGATCCGCTTGTAGGTGACGGGATCCTCGAAGCGGAACGCGAGATCCTCGAGCTCCCACTTCAGTTGCCAGATACCGAGACGATTCGCGAGCGGCGCATAGATCTCGAGTGTCTCGCGCGCAACGTCCGGCGGCGGGTCGATCTTCGCGGCCGCGTAGTGGCGCAGCGACTGCAACCGCGACGCGAGCCGGATCAGCACCACGCGGATGTCCTGCGCGAATGCGAGCAGCATCTTGCGCAGCGCCTCGATCTGCGTACGCCGCTCCTGCGCCGCGTCGCGCCCGGCGTCGGGCTTCGCGTTCTGCGCGACGCGCAGGCTGACGGTGCCGAGCCGCAACAGCTTGCGCACGTCGAATACGAGCCGCGCGACTTCGTCGCCGAAACGCTCGGTCAGCTCGCGTTCGGGGTCGCTCAGGTGCGGCGTCAGCACGAACAGCGCGGCGGCCTGCATCGCGGACGGATCGACGTTCAGCGTGCGCATGATCGCCGCCGTGCCCGCCGAGTGATCGGCGAGCAGCTCGCCGGACGACAGGCGCGCATCGCCGGCCCGCTCGCGCACGAACGCGAGCACGTCGTCGAACGACGGCGCCGCGACGGAGGATGCGGAAACGGATTCGGTCATTGCACGGCCTGCCGGAATACGATCATCGTCGGATAACGCTCAGCTCCGCTGCGCGGCGACGACGACGATCTCGACGAGCAGCGCCGGATCCGCGAGCTTCGCCTCGACGGTGGCGCGCGGCGGCGTGTTGCCCTGCGCGACCCATGCGTCCCACTCCGCATTCATGCCTTCGAAATTCGCGAGATCCGAGATGTAGATCTGCACCGACAGCAGATGCGCCTTGTCGCTGTTCGCTTCGGCGAGCAGACGGTCGATGTGGCCGAGCACTTCGCGCGTCTGGCCGCGGATGTCCTGCGTGGTGTCTTCGGCGATCTGGCCGGCCAGATACACGGTGCCGTTGTGGATCGCGGTTTCGGAGAGACGGGCCCCGACGTGGTGACGAATGACTGCCATGAAATGTTCCGGTCGTGATGAGTGAGGAATCGGGCGGCACGGCCCGCGTGCCGCCGAACCGCATATTATGACGCGTTTAGGCGCCGCCTTCGACGAAAAACCGCCGCGCGAGCGCAATCTGGTCGGCGCTGACGAACGCCGGCGCGTGGCCCGCCCCCGGGATCTCGACCTGCGTCACATGCCGGCCGCGACGGACCATTTCGGCCGCCGTCTCGCGCGACAGCAAGTCGGACGTCTCGCCGCGCACGACGAGCAGCGTCGCATCCGTCGTCTCGATCGCGCGCCACAGCGCGGCCTCGCCGAGCGCGGCCAGCTCCGGCGTCGTCGCCTTGAACGGCTCGGCGATGCGCGGATCGTAGCGCATCGTCCAGTCGCCTTCGGGCAGTTGGTGCAGCAGCGGCCCGTTGATCTCGCGCCACTCGTCGGCGCTCAGCGCACCGAACGGCAGCGACAGCGACGTCAGATAGTCGATCCCCTCCTGCTCGGTCGCAAAGCGCGGCTGCACGCCGAGATACTCGCCGATGCGCGTCAGCGAATCGGGCTCGATGCGCGGGCCGACGTCGTTGACGATCATCCGCCGCAGCGGCGAACCGGGCAGCCCGGCGAGCGCCATGCCGATCAGGCCGCCCATCGACGTACCGAACCAGTCGACCGATTCCACGTCGAGCCGTGCGATCAACGTCACCATGTCGGCCACGTACTGCGGAATCGCGTAGAGCCGCGGATCGGCCAGCCGGTCGGAGCGGCCACGCCCGGCGACATCGGGGCAGACGACGCGATACGTATCGGACAGCGCGGCGGCCAGCCGGTCGAAATCGCGCCCCGAGCGCGTCAGGCCGTGCACGCAGACCAGCACGCGCGGATTCGCGGGATCGCCCCATTCCGTATAGGCAACGTGGTGAAGGCCGGCGGCGCTCGCACACTGCACGCGTCGCTGACGGGGAACCGGGGAATTCGCTGAAGTCGTTGGCATCGTTGGCATCCTGTCGAACGAGGGGCGACGCGCGGGGCAACGCTTGCGACGCCCGATGCAAACGATTGTAAACCGCTTCCGCCGGACGGGTCGGCCCATCGGGGGCACCCAATAAGCTAGCCGTCGATGCGCAATGACAAACGCCCCGCACGCCGTCGTCCGGCATGCGGGGCGTCGAATGCGCGCCCGTGCGTGAACTTATGCCACGGCGCTGACGTCGAGCGGCGCGCCCG
Organism: Burkholderia sp. MSMB1459WGS; assembly: GCF_001534535.1. Classification (NCBI taxonomy): domain Bacteria; kingdom Pseudomonadati; phylum Pseudomonadota; class Betaproteobacteria; order Burkholderiales; family Burkholderiaceae; genus Burkholderia; species Burkholderia sp. MSMB1459WGS. Next base: position 3,877 of record NZ_LPMU01000070.1, on the reverse strand, counting down.
TCTTCGCCTGGATCTCTTCCGCACTCACGCCATCGGCGAGTTCGAGCACCTTCAGCCCGTCCGGCGTCACTTCGATCACGCCGAGGTCGGTGATGATCAGATCGACCACGCCGACACCCGTCAGCGGCAGGTTGCATTCGTCGAGAATCTTGTGCTGGTCGCCCTTCGCGACGTGCTCCATCAGCACGACGACGCGCTTCACGCCCGCGACGAGGTCCATCGCGCCGCCCATCCCCTTGATCATCTTGCCCGGGATCATCCAGTTCGCGAGGTCGCCCTTCTTGCTGACCTGCATCGCGCCGAGGATCGCGAGATTGATGTGGCCGCCGCGAATCATCGCGAACGAATCGGCCGACGAGAAGATCGACGAACCCGGCAGCGTCGTGACGGTCTGCTTGCCGGCGTTGATGAGATCGGCGTCGACTTCGTCTTCGGTCGGCGACGGCCCGATGCCGAGCAGGCCGTTCTCCGACTGCAGCCACACCTCGACGCCTGCCGGCACGTGGTTCGCGACGAGCGTCGGCAGGCCGATGCCGAGGTTCACGTAGAAGCCGTCCTGCAGTTCCTTCGCCGCGCGCGCGGCCATCTGGTCACGATTCCAGGCCATGTCAGTCTCCTTTCGCGCGTACGACGCGTTGTTCGATGCGTTTTTCAGGCGTCGCGTTCAGCACGATGCGCTGCACGAAGATCCCCGGCGTATGAACCTGGTCCGGATCGAGCGTGCCGTTCTCGACGATCTCCTCGACCTCCGCCACGGTGATCTTGCCAGCCATCGCGCACATCGGGTTGAAGTTGCGCGCGGTGCGGCGGTAGATGAGGTTGCCCGACTTGTCGGCCTTCCACGCCTTGACGAGCGCGACGTCGGCCGTCAGCGACGGCTCGAGCACGTAGTGGCGATCGCCGAACTGGCGCGTTTCCTTGCCTTCCGCGATCACGGTGCCGTAGCCGGTATTCGTGAAGAACGCGGGGATGCCCGCGCCGCCCGCGCGCAGCTTTTCGGCGAGCGTGCCCTGCGGCGTGAATTCGAGCTCGAGTTCGCCGGCCAGGTATTGGCGCTCGAACTCCTTGTTCTCGCCGACGTACGACGAGATCATCTTCTTGATCTGGCGCGTTTCCAGCAGCAGGCCGAGGCCGAAACCGTCGACGCCCGCGTTGTTGCTGATGCAGGTGATGCCCTTGACCGCCGAATCGCGCAACGCCGCGATCAGTGCCTCGGGAATCCCGCACAGGCCGAAGCCGCCCACCGCGAAGGTCTGTCCGTCGCGGACGATCCCCTCCAGCGCGGCAGCCGCGCTTGGATAGACTTTGTTCATCAGTTGTCCCTTCCTCTATGGAAACCAGCAAAACCGGTTCACGCGCCACGTGGCGCAAGCCCGCCGCACCATTCTATGCATGTGCGGCAATGCCTGCGTCGAGGCACGCTGTTTTTATGTCGCGACACACCGCCGCGAGATGCCTGAAAGGGTACGATGTGACGCCGATGCGGCACAATACGCAAAAATACATAAGCATTTGCCTCCGCCTGCCCGCGCCATGCCCGATCTCGATTACCAGACCGCCTTCCACCTCGCGCCGCTCGGCCTCGTGCTGTCGCGCGATCGCGTGATCGAGGACTGCAACGACGCGCTCGCGTCGATCTTCCGCTGCGCGCGGGCCGACCTGATCGGGAAGTCGTACGCGGTGCTCTACCCGTCGACGGACGAATTCCAGCGAATCGGCGAGCGCATTGCACGCGTGATGGTCGCGAACGGCGTCTACTCGGATGACAGAATCATGAAACGCGCGGATGGCGAGCTGTTCTGGTGCCACGTGACGGGACGCGCACTCGACCGCACCGCGCCGCTCGCGGCCGGCGTCTGGACCTTCGAGGATTTGAGCGCGACGCGCCGCGTCGCGGTCGAGCTGACCCCGCGCGAGCGCGAGATCGCCGCCCAGCTCGCGACCGGCAAGACCAGCAAGCAGATCGGGCGCGTGCTCGACATCAGCTCGCGCACGGTCGACATCTACCGCGCGCGGCTGATGCGCAAATACGGGACGAACAATACGCCGGAGCTGCTGCAGCGCCTGCTCGGGCAGTGAACGCGCATCGCGTGACGGCGCTCGGATGACGATCGGCCGCGCATGGCGGCCGATCGGGGGGAACATCGGAAAACCGGGCACGGCACGCCACCGGCGATCCGGTGCCGGCCTGCCGGCAGCCGCGCTCAGCCGACTTTCGTCGCGAGCGCCTGCTCGATCGTGTCGCGCAGCAGTTGCGGCAGCGGCACCGACTTGCCGAGCGCATAGTCGACCCACACGCAGCGCGCGTTGCCGCGTGCATAGACATGCCGCGGATCGTCCGCGCGCGTGAGCTCGAAACCGGTGTCGAAACTGCTTCGGCCCGGCTTCGCGGCCGACATCTTCGCGATCACGTCGCCCGGATAGTGCAGTTGCTTGAGGAATTCCATCGACGCGGTGACGATGACGGGCCCCTGCCCCTCGCCGTTGCCGCCGGCGATGCCGAGCGCTTCGAACCACGAAATCCGCGCCTGCTCCATGTAGCGGAAATAGACCGTGTTGTTCACATGGCCGAACGCGTCCATGTCGCCCCAGCGGATCGGCATCGACATCTCAAAAACGGGTGAGTAATCGCTTGTTGCGCTCATTGCAGTCTTCTTTGTTGCGGAATGTCATCCGCTCACGCGAGGCCGAAACCGTCGTCGGCGGAGATAATCGAGCCATTGATGAACTGCGACTCGTCGGCCGCGAGCAGCAACAACAGCCCGTCGAGATCCTGCGGCTTGCCGACGCGCCGGCGCGGCAGCATCGACTGCAGCTTCTGGCCCTGCTCGGTTTCCCACAGGTAATGATTGATTTCGGTATCGATATAGCCCGGACAGATCGCGTTCACGTTGATCCCGTGGCGGCCCCACTCCAGCGCCATCGCGCGCGTCATCTGCACGACCGCGGCCTTGCTCATCGCGTACAGCCCGATCTGCGGGAACACGCGCAGCCCGGCCACCGACGCGATGTTGATGATCCGGCACGGCGGCTTGCCGTTGCCGCCACCGTTCGCGCGCATGATCATCCGCTTCGCGACTTCCTGCGCGACGAAAAATGCGCCGCGCGTGTTCGTATCGAACACGAACTCGAAATCCGCCGGCGTCACGTCGACGAGCTTCTGCATCGTCGACACGCCAGAATTGTTCACGAGGATGTCGATCGTGCCGGCTTCCGTCTCCGCATGCGCGACGGCCGCCTTGATGCTCTGCACGTCGGTCACGTCGAGCGACACGACGTGCGCGGCACCGCCCGCCGCCTCGATCTCCGCGCGCAGTTCCTTCAGGCGTTCGACGCGGCGGCTCGCGAGCACGACCTTCGCGCCGGCCTGCGACAGCACCTGCGCAAAACGCTGCCCCAGGCCGCTCGACGCGCCCGTGACCAGCGCAACCTTGCCTTCCAGATTGATCGATCGACCCATTTGCCCATCCCCTTTCGATGTCGTTTCGCCAGCCCCGGCGGCACAGTCCGGGGGGCATTACCCTAGCACAAAAATAGAACGATCGTGCTAATCTGCCTGCATGTTGTTGCGGCAAGCGTTTCGTTTCGCAGACAATACGCTCCCGAATAAAAGCATTCTAACGGTTAGAGGAACGCCAATGACCCCCGCAAGCCTCATCGAGCAATACGGCCCGCGCGAATCGATGGAATACGACGTCGTGATCGTCGGCGGCGGCCCCGCCGGGTTGTCGGCGGCGATCCGGCTCAAGCAGCTGGCCGCCGAGAAAGGCGCCGAGATCGGCGTGTGCGTGCTCGAGAAGGGTTCCGAGATCGGCGCGCACATCCTGTCGGGCGCGGTGATGGACCCGCGCGCGATCACCGAGCTGTTCCCCGACTG
>NZ_LPMU01000069.1:0-156990 GCF_001534535.1 Burkholderia sp. MSMB1459WGS | reverse complement strand
ACGGTGACGACGCCGACTTCCGGCGTTTGCGGCGGCGGTGCCGATTCTTTTTTCCCGCACGCGGCCAGGAAAACGGCAGCCGTTGCGGCGGTGATTAAGCGGTATGGAACCCGTTCGACGCGCATGGAGCGACCTCTCACAATTAGACGACCTTCAATGGGAATCACCAGATCTCCTCATGGCCCTGACGCGCGGCGGACCTGCAGCTTCCTGTCCACCGCGGATGCGGACGCGTGTTGCGGGTGTGCGTTGCACCCTGCGAAGCGTTCGTGTACCGAACCGCTTCCGAAAAAGAACGGCAAGCCCGCGGTCCGGCGGGCTCACGTTGCCGCGGGTTCAGCCAGACCGCTGGCTCGCGGGCCGGAACGCAGCGCCGACGAATTCGATGAACGCACGAGCGGCAGCCGGCAGACGCGCGGCGCGCGCATGCGCGAGCTTCAGCGTGACGGGCGCGAGCGGGTGGGCCGGCGCAACACGCACCAGCGTGCCGGCCGCCAGATCGGCGTCGACGAGATACGCGGGCAGCACCGTCGCGCCCATGCCGGCCACGGCCAGCCGCCGCGCCATCTCGAGATGGCCGACGCCCGTATTGCCGGGCGTCGCGCCGGACCGATTCCCGGCCGCGTGATCGTCGACAGCCGTCGGCTGCTCCAGCCGCACGGCCGCGATGTCCGGCCAGTCGCCCGACGCAGCCGCGCCGCCGTGCGCGGCGACGTAACCTGGCGCCGCGACCCGCACGGATTCGTACGCGGCCAGCGTATGCAGCGCATGGGCGCCGGACACCGGCATGTCGTCCGTCAGGAACGCGACGTCGATGTCCTCGGCGGTCAGGTCGACGTGGGTATCGGTCAACGTCACCGTCGGCCGCACGTCCGGAAACCGGTGCACGAAGCGATCGAGCAACGCGCTCAACTGGCTGAGCCCGAACGCGACCGGCGCGGCCACGCGCAATACGCCTTCCGGCTTGCTGCCCATCGCGACGAAGCGGCCGTCGATCTCGTCGATCGCGCCGAGAATCCGCTCGACGCGCGCGAGATACAGCTCGCCGATTTCCGTCAGCGACTGGTGGCTCGTGCTGCGTTGAAGCAGGCGCGCACCGAGGCGCGTCTCGAGCGCATCGACCAGCCGGCTCGCCATCGCCGTCGACACGCGCAACCGCGTCGCCGCCCGGCGAAACCCGCCTTCTCTTGCCACCGTCACGAATGCCCGAATCGATTGAAGTTGGTCCATTTGTCCGGATTTCCCTGCGCGAACGACTGCCCGTATGCCTGCACCGCCGCCGCGCCACAGCCGGCCCCCAACGGCCCGGCCAATGCGGCGGCACCGACACCGGCTCAGCCGGGTCGGTCGACACGTGCGACACGCACGGGCCGGCTTGCAACGGACGCAAACCGGCCTCGGCAAGCCCGATGCACGATCGTTCAATAGCAGTCCTGAGTCTTTTCCGGCGATTCGCGGGGCGACGCACGCGGCATGGCGGCGGCCGCGCATCACGCGGACGATGTTGCCCGCATCATCCGGGCGCGCTGAATCGCATTTCCTTCAGCAGGTGCAATGGTAGGGAAACCACCGAAAAATGGCTTGCCCGATCCTGCGATTGTTTTGCCTTAATTTCCGAATTTGTGCGCTGCATACCGTGCAACGACGACAGCACGATCGCCGACCATGCAGGTCCGGATGATCGGGCTAATTTCGGACAGGTTTAGGCAATCCCGCGCACGCAACTGGCCGTACGATGTGACCGCCGTGCCTGCACCGCGACAGCGGATCGCAGCCGCGCACATTGCATCGACCACGCCGCCACCCGCTTACGCAACATGGAAATCGACGCCGAAACGCCACCACAACCGCGCAACCCGCCTGATCACGATGCTCGGACGCGCGCCCGGTCGCCCGCGGCCCGGCTCGCGGCGCTGATCGCTGCGTACGCGCCGCACGACGGCATGTTCGACCTCCCGTTGCGCGGCATGCGCGTCGCGCGCGCTTGCGCGCCGTCGCCGCAGTGGAACCACGGCGTGCACCACGCGTGCCTGAGCATCGTCGGGCAAGGCGCGAAGTCGATGCGGGTCGGCGACGAGACCTACCCGATCGACGAATCGCGGATGCTGGTCGCCACCGCCGACCTGCCCGTGACCGGACGCGTGACCCGCGCAAACCCGGCCGAACCGTTCCTTTACGCGCAACTCGCGCTCGATCCGCACCGCATCGCGGCGCTCACGCCGGTGGTCTTTCCGCACGGGCTGCCGAAAACCGTCGACTACCGCGCGCTCGACACGCTCGACGCGACGCCCGAAATCGTCGACGCCGTCGCGCGGCTGATGCAACTGATCGCACAGCCCGACGACCTCGACCTGCTCGCACCGCTGATCGTCGACGAAATCCTCATCCGGCTGCTGCGCGGCCCGTCGGGCACACGCGTCGCGCAGATCGGCGACGCCGGTTCGACGACTCAACGGATCTCGCGCGCCGTCGCATGGATTCGCGACCACTACCTCGATCCGATAGCGGTTGACGCGCTCGCGCGACGGGTGGAGATGAGCCCGTCGACTTTCCACCATCACTTCCGTGCGGTCACGTCGATGAGCCCGTTGCAATGCCAGAAGGTGCTGCGGCTGCAGGAGGCGCGCCGCCTGATGTGCCTGTCGGCGATGGACGCGCGACAGGCGTGCCGAAGCGTCGGCTATGTGAGCGCGTCGCAGTTCAGCCGCGAATACGCGCGGCTGTTCGGCGACGCGCCGGGCCGCGACGTCGCGAGACTGCGCGGCGAAGCGGTACCGCTGTCGCGCGTCGCACCATGAACGGATATCGCAACGGGCTCGCTGCTCACCGCGAACCCGATCGTCGGGCCGGCTCCCGGCTCATGCGAGCGAGGGCGGTGCGGCCAGGCTGACGTCGACGCGCTTCGGCAGGATGCCGGCCTGATGGAACACGTCCGCGATGCGCTGCTGGTACGCGAGCGTGTCGCGGGTGACGGGCTCGACACCGAAGCGTGCGCGGCGGAATGCGAGCGCCACGGCCGGCTCCGGAATCCCCCATAGCTTCGAGAATTCGGCCGCGCCCTGCGCGCGGTTCGCATCGAGCCAGCGCTGGATCGTCGCCAGTTCCGACACGGCCGCATCGAGCACGTCGGCATTGCGCTGCGCATACGTGCGCGATGCAAAGTAGTAGCCGCGGTTCTCGACGAGCCCCGTACCGTCCGCGACGATGCGCGCGCCGAAGGCCTGCTGGACCACCGCGAGAAACGGATCCCAGATGATCCACGCATCGACCGAGCGGTTCTCGAATGCGGCCCGCGCATCGGACGGCGACAACCAGACCGGCGTGACGTCGGTATAACCGAGCTTCGCGGCCTGCAACAGCCGGACCAGCAGGAAGTGCGTATTCGATCCCTTCACCAGCGCGATGCGCTTGCCGCGCAGGTCGGCAAAGGTCTTGACCGGCGAATCCTTCGCGACGACCACGGCTTCGGCTGCCGGACCGGCCGGCGTCTGCGCGTAGTAGACGAGCGGCGCGCCGGCCGCAAGCGCGAAAATCGGCGGCGCTTCGCCGACATCGCCGAAATCGATCGATCCCGCGTTCAGCGCCTCGAGTTGCGGCGGGCCCGACGGGAATTCGGTCCACGTGACGTTCACGCCGAGTGTCGCGAGCTTGCCCTGCAGCGTGCCGCGCGCCTTCAGCAGGCTGAGCGGCCCTTTCTGATAACCGATGCGCAACGTACGCGTGCCGGCCGCACTGGCCAGCGCAAGGCCCGGGTGGGCGGCGGCGCCTGCCGCGATTGCCAGGCCGGCATGAAGCAGCCGGCGGCGGGTACTGGAGTATCGATCTGCCATGTCGTTTCGGTTCGATGAAGTGGGCGCGAGCGGGAGCGCGCGCAGGCGATGAAGCAGGTCGAACCGATTCTAAAAGGCGGCCGCCGCACGCCGAACCAACGATGTTCGATATCGAAAGCAAGCGTTTTCATAAGGACCTGCCGCCGGCACGAGCAGCGTTGTCCGGAACGGTCCGTGCGCATGCATTCGTCTCCCGATTTTAATGCAGGATTCCGAATCAATTACATCGAGCCGGAAGACGGTGGTCGGTACTCACGATACCGACCTTGCGTAAATCAGGCCTTGCGTAAATCAGGAGTGACGGGACGGGCAGCAAGCGTTCAATGCGGCCTCGTCGGCGGCGAGCAGCTCGGGCACGCATTCCCGCAGGAAATCGACGAACGTGCGGATCTTCGCATCGAGATACTGACGCGACGCATACAACGTATAGACCGTCAGCTTCTGCAGCCGGTAGTCGGGCAGCACGCGCACCAGTGCGCCGCTCGCGAGCGCGGGCAGCGCAGCCGGTATCGGCAGCGAGCCGATCCCGAGCCCCGCGCGCAGCGCGGCGCCGAGCGCATCGGCGATATTCACCTGGAAATCGGGCACCGGCAGTTCGAACGTTTCGCGGCCGTTCGGGCCGTCGAGATGCCAGCGGTCGCGCGGAAAAAGCGGCGTGACGATCTGCAGGCACGCATGACCGGCGAGATCGCTCACCGTTCGCGGCGTGCCGCGCGTCTTCAGATAGGCAGGCGACGCGCACAACACGCTGCCCACGTCGCCGAGCCGCTGCGACACCAGCCCGGAATCGGGCAGCTCCGTCGTGCTCAGCTGCAGCGACACGTCGTAGCCTTCGTCGATGATGTCGGGCACGTGCTGCGACAGCGTCAGCTCGACCGCGACCGACGGATAGCGCTCACGGTAGCGCACGACCGCGGGCACCACGTAAGACTGGCCGAAGCTCGTCGTCGCGTGAACGTGCAGCCGTCCGGACGGCTTCGCCTGTGCATCGGCCGCCTCGGCTTCCGCTTCGTCGATATAGCCGAGGATACGCTGGCAGCGGTCGAGATAGCGCTGCCCGGCGTCGGTCAGCGCGATGCGGCGCGTGCTGCGGTTGAGCAGCCGCGTGCGCAGATGCGTTTCGAGTTGCGCGACCGAGCGCGACGCATAGGCCGTCGTGATGTCCAGGCGCTGGGCCGCGCTCGTGAAGCTGCCCTCCTCCGCGACCCGGACGAAAATGCGCATCATCTGTAACGTGTCCATCGACCTGTCCCCGGGATTGTCACATCGCGCCACCGTGCCGCCGGCACACGCCGGTCTGGCGCGAATCGTGCGGAACAGTACAGCAGCGTTGCAGGCGTGTCCAGTTCGCCGTATGCGGCACGATCCGGATGCGGAATCGTGCCGCCGAGCCGCGCGTACATGCGTATCGAAGGTGCCGACAGCCAACGGAAGCGGGCGGCAAAAACCACCCGCCGACCATGAGCCCCTCGCGATCGGCGCCCTTCGCGTCTCTCGCGCGTTACGCGGCGCCCGCCGCATCGAACGGATTGCACAACACGATCGTATCGTCGCGCTCCGCGCCGGTCGTGATCATCGAAACCGGCGCGCCCGCCACCGCTTCGATGCGCGCGATGAAGTCCTGCGCGGCTCGGGGCAGCGCCGCACGCTCGCGCACGCCCTTCACGGAGCCTTGCCAGCCTTCGAACCGTTCGTAGAGCGGCTTCGCGCGCGACTGCGCGTCGAGGCTCGCGGGCAGATGGTCGACACGCACGCCGTCGAATTCGTAACCGACGCACAGCTCGATCGACTCGAAGCCGTCGAGCACGTCGAGCTTGGTGAGCGCCAGCGAATCGATGCCCGAGACCCTCACGGCCTGACGCAATTGCGCGGCATCGAGCCATCCGCAGCGTCGCGGCCGGCCGGTATTGACGCCGAACTCCTGTCCGCGCGCACGCAGCGTTTCGCCTGTCGCGTCGGTCAGCTCGGTGAGGAACGGGCCGCCGCCGACCCGCGTCGCATACGCCTTCGTGACACCCAGCACGTGGCCGAGCTTCACCGCACCGAGCCCGGTGCCGGCCGCCGCGGCCGACGCGACGGTGCCCGACGACGTCACGAACGGATACGTGCCCCAGTCGATGTCCAACATCACGGCCTGCGAACCCTCGAACAGAATGCGCTCGCCTCGATCGGCCGCGTCGTTGAGGTCGGCCCAGACGGGACGCACGAACGGCAGGATCTTCGGTGCAAGCGCAACCAGCGTCGTCAGCATCGCGTCGCGATCGTACGCGTCGAGCCCCAAGCCGCGGAACCACGCGTTGTGATGGTCGACGAGCACGTCGAGTTTGGCCGCGAGCCCGCCCGGTTCCGCGAGATCGCCGACGCGCAGCCCGCGACGCCCGACCTTGTCCTCGTAGGCCGGCCCGATCCCGCGCAGCGTGGTGCCGATGGGTTCGCGGCGCAAACGCTCCTGCGCCTGATCGATCGCACGGTGAATCGGCAGCACCAGCGTCGCGTTCTCCGCGATCGACAGGTTGTTCGGCGTGACCGACAACCCGAGCGCGGCCATTCGCCCGATTTCCGCGAGCAGCGCTTCCGGGTCGAGCGCCACGCCGTTGCCGATCACGCCGCGCTTGCCGCGCACGATGCCGCTCGGCAGCAGCGCGAGCTTGTACGTGCGGCCACCGACGACCAGCGTGTGACCCGCGTTGTGGCCGCCGTTGTAGCGCGCGACGAGATCAGCCTGTGCCGCCAGCCAGTCCACGATGCGCCCCTTGCCTTCGTCACCCCATTGGGCGCCCACGACCACCACGTTCGGCATGTTCCGTACTCCATGTGAGAAATTCAGACACTTGTTCAGCCCAGGTCGGCCGTTTGTGTGCCATATTGGCGTAGCCGAATCGCCCGATCAAACGATTAAACCTGAACCCTCGTGTGAGTAAATTTCACGCGAACCGACGCAATGGCCCGACGACTCCCTCCGTTGAATTCGCTGCGCGCGTTCGAAGCCGCCGCGCGGCTCGGCAGCTTCACGCTGGCCGCCGACGAGCTGTGCGTCACGCACGGCGCGATCAGCCGGCATGTGCAGCAACTGGAAGCATGGCTCGGCCGGCCGCTGTTCGAACGCCACAACCGGCGCGTCGAACTGACCGCGGCCGGGCGCGCGTACCTCGCCGAGGTCGGCGCTTCGTTCGACCGGATCGCACTCGCCACCGCGCAGCACTTCGGCCATGCACAGCAGCGCGTACTGCGCGTCAGCGCGCCCGCGACGTTCTCGCTGCGCTGGCTCGTCCCCAAGCTGTCGTCGTTCCAGGTTGCGCATCCGGCCATCGAGGTGCGGCTGTCGACGTCGAACGAGCCGATCGAAAAGCTGCGCGACAAGGTCGACCTCATCGTTCGCGGCGGCCCGCAGGCCATCGATGGATACGTTGCGGAAGAGTTCCTGTCCGAAATCCGGCTGCCGGTGTGTGCGCCGAAGTTGCTGGAGGGCCGGTCGCTGGATACGCCCGCCGATCTCGCGGGCTTCACGCTGCTGCACGCGGCAACCTATCCGGGCATGTGGCCGGAATGGCTCGCCGCGGCCGGGCACCCGAATCTCGTCCCGCGACACTCGCTCACGCTCGAGCATTTCTACCTGACGCTGCAAGGCGCGCTCGACGGTCTCGGCGTCGCAATGGGGCCGATCGCGCTCGTGGCCGACGACATCGCCGAAGGCCGCCTCGTTCAGCCGTTCAGCGAACCGGCGCTGCCGCCGTGGCGCTACTTCACGTATGTGGCGTCGGCGCGGGCGGACGACGACGCCGTACGCGCGTTCAAGGACTGGTTGAAGGCAACGGGAAGCAACTGCGTCGGGCGGGCGGCGCTGACAGCCGCTGCATGCGTGTCGTGTCGTGCCTCTTCACGATAGGCAGGATTCCGAATCGAATCGGGTAAACGTGCGGACGTGCTTGCCTTCGTGCATCGCGACCGCGACGCACACGGCAAGCCGCGGATCGAACCGTGGCTTGCCGCCGGACGACGCTTACCGGCTTACTGGCTGGCTGCGGCGCCGGCCTTCTTTTCCGCGTTTTGCAGATTCTGCGGATAGTTCGGATCATTGGCCGCCGGCTTGTAACCGGCGTCTTCGAGTTTCTTCAGCTCGGCGGTGTTCTTCGCACGCGCAGCCTTGTGCTCGGCCTTGCGTTTGGCCCTGGCCGCCTTGCGCGCTTCGCTCTTCGCGGCCTTGGCGTCCTGTGCAGCCGGTGCGCTGGCGGCGTCGGTCTGCGCAAACGCCGGAACGGCCGAGCCGAACAGGAAAGCGGCTGCAGTCGCAGCCAGCGTGAGTTTTCTGATCTGGATTCGCATCGCTGAACTCTCTTTTTTGATGACCATCACGGTTTGAAAACCATCGAGATACCGCCCCTGCCCTGACCAGTCGTCATGTCGCGATCAGGACCAGAGCATCATAACCGTGTCGCAAAAAATGTGGCGCCAACGTGCTGACGGAATTGGGATACACGTATGGGAGACCCTTGGTTCGCGGGTTCGGTGACGGAAATCGTTGGGCACGCGGCGACGCGCGGCGCCGCCGGCTGTTTCACTGGTGGTGATATCGATACGCTCGTGCGCGACGTGGGTATCGTCGTGCTTGCACGATCGCCGCACAGTAGTCGATCCGTGCGTCGCGTCATCGTTCGACGCGGCTCGAACGACGGTTCCTCCCATAAACGACCACGATTCGCGTCGTCGGCGATCACGCTTATGTTGCGTCGTTGCGGCGTGCGGCGATTCGTCCGGCAACCGTTGCCGCCTTGTGACGCAGAAGGCTGGCTGTGGAGGCAACGCTTGTTGTCGACTGGCAAGGTCTGACGAAAATGGCGGGGCTGTGCGAGTGGTGAAGACGTCGCATGATTGATTACACGAATGGGCCGAAATCCATCGTGAACGAGCAGCGCTCGTCTCGCGGATGTGCACATGGCTCTGTGAAGGCCGGTCTGCCCATGCGACGACCGGGCTTGCCGACGCATCGGGCGTCACGTATGGGGATGCTGATCGTTTCTTGTTTGCACCCGTCGATGATGCTTTGGCGGACGGAACGGCAATCTACACAGCTTGCTGATACTTGTGCTTCGCTTGATCGGTGAGCTTTTACGGGATTCCGGTTTTCGGAAAAGTGAGCATGTCCGGGAGCATCGTGGAATTCGATTACGGTGAGCTTCGGCACCGACGGCATCTTCACGTTGGTTCGCAACGATCTCGATGCATCCCGTCAAGATCGTCCCCGGCGGCCCCACTCTGTGCGGTGGCATTTCGGCACCCGGTTCGTTTTCGAGCCTCGTGTGAGTCCCTCGTTGCCTGTGACGGGTACAGCACGACTTCCCGGGTGGGGCTCCAAAGGTAGAAAAACGGATGGGCGTGGAGATGAAAAACAGCCCGGCGCGGATTCCTCGCGGCACAGTCCACAGGCTAAATTTGACGAGCGGCATCACAGGCGATCGACAAAAACTTGTCCGCAGACGATGCTGCGCGAGTACAAAAAACCACTCGCTGGCAATCCGGGATGATTTCGAACTGCAGTGGAGGAAAGCGAGGGATCCATGCCGCCGGTCAATCACAGGTGCCAAGAGGGCCACCGGGCAAGTTTTTGGGTCCCATAAACGGGAACCTCTACGCTGAATCCGGGGATTTCTTCCCATAAGTTTCTACGTTTCGATATTTGTGAGTGGGCGCTCACCTCTTCGGGAAGTCTTGTCAGGCTTGAAGTCGTCCAGGAACAGGCCTCAAACGGGGGCCGCGTCAGCCTGAATCGAGCGTTCCGGGCGTCTGGTATCCCACAGACGGCTCCCATTGGTAGCGGTTTATGGGGTTCGTCTTTCTGTGCAAGCACACGTGTGTTTACATCTTTGGTAAACCACGTTTACTTCTTTAACTACTTTTAGACGGCTCACAGCCTTGTCGGGTAAGGGTTTGAGCGGTGTTCGGTACCCATTTATGGGAGCACAGGTGGAAGGACATGGGGTTTCAGGTCTGTGGATTTGGGGTTTGGGGTACCGGGTTGTGGGGAATCAGGGTTGTGGATATGGGGCGAACGTATCCGGTTATGGGAAATCGACCGTAGATCGCGCTGGGTAGTCGTCTATGGGAACCCATGAAGGTAGCCTTTTCTGGGATGTTTTTCTCGGTCGGTAGTTGGATATTGGCACAGCGATTTTCGTAGGGTAGCCAGTTATGGGAAGCCTCGAAGGTACCCATTCATGGGAGTCGGTCTTGATCAATTCGGCGCCTTTTGCACAAGGATCCCGCGAAGCGTTCCCATAGACAGGGCCGAGGCCGTGGACAGGTTACCTTTTATGGGGAAAATAGATGGTTGCCGTTTATGGGAGCGTTTTCTACCGTCAGGACGAAAAACAATTCCGTCGACGGTGCTGACGGGTAGCCTCCTATGGGAATCGATGAAGGTAGCAATTTATGGGAGAAACCTCGGTCGTGTTGCAGGGCACCATGTATCCTTCCGGCGATCTCGATTCCGCTCATTTACCCCCATGGATGGGTACCTTCGCGGTGGCAAATCTTGTGCCGGGTTTCTCTGTCCACCCGGGAAAGGTAGCGGCTTTTGGGAGGCTTTTTGACCAAAAGGTAGACGGATATGGGGCCCCGCACGAATCGCGCAGCCGAGGTTTTTCCTTTTATATCCGCTAGTTATGTCGGATAGTGAAAGTGATGCTGGAACAAGGGCGTTGCTCCGCGGCACGAAAAGGTATAAAGTCCGCTTTCAATAAGGCAACCTTACCCGGACACCACGATGCCGCGCAAGCCCGCAAGCAAAGGCTCAGACAAACAGGTTTCGCTGTTTCAGACACCCGAGCCTCCCGACTTGCTGCGCAAGGCGGTCCAGGCGATTCATATCGCACCGAAGTCGGGAAAGATCGGTCTGCAGCAGCGCAAGATGTTCAGCTCGTTGATCAAGAACGCGCTTCGGCAGGAGGCGTTCGAACCGGGCCGGACGAGCTTCTCGATCTCGATCGCGTCGCTGTCGCACGAGAGCGGATTGAACAGCAACAACACGAAGTACGTGAAGGACACGGTCAACTCGTTGATCAGTACCGTCGTCAACTGGGACTACCTGGCCGCGGACCGTTCGACGGTCTGGAAAGCGTCGGGCCTGCTCGCCGGCGCCGAACTCGAGCAATCGGTGTTGAAGTACAGCTTCTCCGACCAGATCCGCAGCGAACTGCTCAATCCCGAAATCTACGCGTTGATCGATATGCGGATCGCCCGCGAATTCCGGCGGTCGCACTCGCTCGCGCTGTGGGAAAACACGGTGCGCTACGAAGGGATCGGCATCACCGCGAAGATTCCGCTGCCGAAATTCCGTGACCTCATTCTCGGTCAGGACAAGGCATCGCAGTCGTACAAGGAATACAAGCTGTTCAAGAGCAAGGTGTTGGTGCCGTGCATCCAGGAGGTGAACGAAGTATCGGACCACACGCTCGAGCTAATCGAACACAAATCCGGCCGCAGCGTGGAAGCGGTGCAATTCAAGGTGACACGCAAGGAAAGCACCGATACGGTCGAAGACGGCGACGTCAAGAACGAAGCGCTGGTCGACGAGGTCGCGAAGTTCGGTATTCCGCGCTCGGAAGCGCGCCGGCTGATCACGCAATACGGCGTGCAGCGCATCAAGGCGGCGATCGCCTATACGCTCAATCGGACTACGAAGAAGAATGCGGCGCCCGTCGACAACGTGGCCGCGTATTTCCGCAAGGCTTTGACGCACGGTTACACGCTGGCCGATGGGCAGGGGACCGAAACGGTCGCGCCGGCGAAGGAATCCGCGCAGAGCAAGCAGGAACAGATTCGCGACAAGTATCTGGCGGCGAAGGTCGAGGAAGCCGGTGCGTATTTCCGCGAACTGGAGATCGACGACCAGACCAAGCTGATCGAGCGTTACAACGAGACGGTGGCGGGTTCGAAGGACTTGACGTTGTCGCCGAAAAAGAAGGCGAGCAAGCTGGCGCAGACCAGCTTCTTCCGATGGCTCGCGCTCGACACCTGGGGCGAGCCGACCTCGGACGACCTGCTGGAATTCCTGCTCAAAAGCAGCCTCGCCGGCAACTGAACGAGGCCTCGCTACCGTGCCGTGCGCCGGACCGTCGTGCGGTTCGGCTTCGCGACGCAGCGCGGAGGCGAGGCCTTGTGCCGGTGGCGCGTTACTTCGACGTGGCCGTCGCCAGATCGGCGACGTACGCGTCGATGACGGTCTTGAGCTTGTCGGCAAGCGCTTCCTGGTGGGATGCGTCGACGCCCTTGAGCTGCAGGTCCAGACGCCCGTCCGGATAAGTCTTCAATTGGCCGATCGCGCGCGATTCGAGCGCGAAGTCATGACGAACGCTGTAGCGCGTGCGTCCGGCCTTCTTGGCGCCGTCGCTCTGCGTCCGCAGGAAATTCTCGAGATCGCGGACGGATTTCTTCCGGTCGATCACGGCCGTCAGCAGCCGGTCGGCCGTCGGCTCGCCCAGGCGTTCGAAGATCAGCTTCAGGAAGTACGCGGCCTGCAGACCGACCACGTCGCTCGCACTGGCCATCCGTTCCAGCAGCGTGTTCGGCAACGCATTCAGCGACAGCGTCTTGCTGATCGATGCCTTGTCCTTGCCGATTTTCTCTGCCAGCGTGTTCTGGTCGGCAAAGACTTTTTCGTCCAGGAGGCGCTTCCACGCGACCGCATCGTCGAAGATCGTCTGGCGTTCGTGGTCGTGGTTCGCCCGATACGCGATCGTATAGAGTTGCTCGGGGGTGTGATCCGTGCGGAACGTCGCATTGATCGTTTCGTCGCCGTTGATGCTCGTCGCACGCAGCCGGCGTTGCCCGTCGATCACGACGAGCTTGCCGGGAAACTCGGGGAGCCGCGTGACCTTGATCGGCTCGATCTGCCCTTCCCGCTTCAACGTCAGTGCGAGTTCGTGCAGGCTCGATTCCGAGTAGAACACGCGCGGGTTGAACGGGTTCGGGATGCAGTCCTTGACCAGCACTTTCTGCGGCGCGCCCAGATCGGGCGTACCGGCGGGCGCGGTTGCTGCCGAGGCACTGGCGAGCGTCGCTTCGACGACGGCAGCCGATGCGGCCGCCGGCTCGGGCAGCCGCGTCTCGAGTGCCGCATTTTCCTGCGCGAGCCCGCGCAACAGGCCGGCTGCCAGATGCAGGTTGCCGGCAGGCTTCTTGTCTTTCGAGGTGTCCTTAGCCATGGGCGGCTCCGGTAGCGCGCGTCGACGCGATGTATTGGGCCATTTCCGTGACCAGCTTTTCGATTTCCGCGCGGGCTTCCTTCAGGCCCTTCAGATATCGATTGTGGTGATGGATCGTGGTGCCGAGTGCGAACGTCTGACGATAGACCTCGCGTTGCGCTATCTGGCTATCGAGCAGATGCTCCCCTATTTCTTCAGCTCTTAGAATTTTTAAAATTTCTTCACGCATTTTAGTTTTTCCATTGACGCTATTCAGCATTAATGCGGAAGAAAGTTGAGGATTTCGAACGGCGCGCATCGACTCGATCATGCGGATCATCGCGACGGTGCTGTACAGATCGGCCGGCGACGGCGAAAGCGGCACGAGGCAGAAGTCCGCCACTTCGAGGACGGATGCAATACGCGGATCTTCGAGGTTCCCAGGGCAATCGACGACGATTACGTCGAAATTTGCGTCCTGCTTCTTGATCTCGCCGCCGATGCCGCGGCCGGCGGGCGCCAGCGACAGGACCGTCATCGGGAGTGTGTTCTCGCCACTTGTGACCCAGCGGACCGAAGTGCCTTGAGGATCGGCATCGATCAGCGCGACCTTGTTGCCGCCGGCTTCGAACGCAGCCGCGATGTTGACGGAGATGGTTGTCTTTCCAGTTCCACCTTTTTGATTACTGACGGCGATCTTGAAAGCCATTGAATTCCTCCACGGAGTTTTGCGTAATATATGTAGTTATTCTTCGAATGTCCAGAAAATTGCTCCGCATCACGAATGTTCTATTGATCGTTGTGGTTGTTATGTGACAAATAGGCCGAATGGCCGGGTGCTATACACGGACAGTGATTCGATAAAGGCCATCGATCAAGATTGAAGAAAGAACAATAAACAACAGAAATCCAACTGTCTTTGGCATCAGTAACGAAGCCATTGCACGGAGACTTGGCGCCTCATCGTGCGTTGATCTCACTCGTGGCTCGATATGAACGCATGCCCGTGATGTTGTCTGCGGCGCGAAAACAGACAGTTGTCACGTGACAAGTCGCCTGGCACTCGATTCTTTCTGGAGATGTACGTTGCAGAGAAGTCCTTGACGCGATTGCGACTCGGGCGGCGGAGAAATTGCTTTATTCCGACTAGGGCCCCGTGACGACGTCCGCTGATGTGGCAACGAGATGAGTTGTCACGTGACAAACGCCTCGAAGCCGACCCCGGAGCGACTTTGCGATCCTTAAGGCGTAGTCATGGTTGAGCCAACCCTCAGGGCGTAGGAAGCATATGCTCGGAGGAGGCATCGTCGGTAGCTTTGGGTCCACAGGACTCGTGAGCGCATCGATGAGTTGTCACGTGACAACAAGAGCCGGTGGCTGGTAGCTGGGCAACGGGAGGCTATATATAAAGTGATGCGTACCGGCCGGAGTTGAAAAGGACCGGCTGGGGTGGCGAGGCCCAGACCCGATGGCGGCTGATCACTCTGTCGTCGCACGTGCGCCCGTACGCTGACACGACGCCCCTAAGCAAATGCCAAGGCATGTCTCTACCAAGATATCGCAGCGACATTGATATGTCCCCATTTAAATGGGGAGTCTTTGGCGTTGTCGCTCATGCCAGTCAATAGGGGGGCTAGCTTCGCTACAAATATCGGTGCTGTACGCGGACAGCAAAGCGCGAGATTACCGCGCATGTGGGCAGCAATTGGCGCTGAATCCGTGCGCCGGATCGATGTGACGATCCAAACAGGCCGGGTCGTGAAACATTCTTCGAAAATCGATGTCTGCCGGAAATCCTTGTGTAGCAATGGCTTGCGCCATATTCTTCATGTTGTTTCACGCAAAATGGACGCGTTGACGCTGAGAAATGGGGCTGTATGCTATTTCGGCGCACCAATGTTGAAAATCGATTGGCCAAGCGCAGATTCGTTTTTATTAGTACGTGATTTGTGGTTTTTGATACGTTTTGGGACGGAGAGCCGCAGAAGGTCGTCGATGTACCGGAAGATCCGTGCCCTTTGAATCGCGTCGAGTCGCCAATCCACCCAACGTACGTCGATATTTAGCTCCAGTTGTCACGTGACAACGCATGTGTCGGCTCCCCGATTCCGGGAATCTCGACGCATCGCGAGAAGAAGCTCAGGCCGAAGGGGCGGGAACGAATCCTGGGGGCGACCAGTACAACGTAGTCTCCGGAAGAGGAATTGTCCACTTGACCCCGCATGCGAGCAGCCGATCCGAACTTTTACTGAGCCCCTCCAATGCCGGCACATCTCCACCGCCGCCTGGCGTAATCAATAACTCGCCACGATCGATAGCGAGACGTCCGCGCCACCTCGCAGGCTATCGATATCCCTTCGCGGAGAATTACCGAACAGCCGGCTATATTCCCGGTTGAACTGGGTGGGGCTCGCATACCCGACGCGGAAGGCCGCCGACGCAGCGTCGAGCCGCTCGGCCAGCATCAGCCGACGTGCCTCGTTGAGCCGTATCCATTTCTGATACTGCAACGGACTCATGCCGGTGAGCTGACGGAAGTGGTGATGGAAGGTCGAACTGCTCATCTGAACCTGCGCCGCGAGATCATCGACGCGCAACGACTCGTCATAGTGCGCGCGCAACCACCGGATCGCGCGTGACACGCGGTTGCACTGACTGCCGGTGGACGCAATCTGGCGTAGCCGGGCGCCCTGATCGCTCGTCAGCAGCCGATAGTAAATTTCCCGCTCGACGTACGGTGCGAGAACGGGAATGGCGTTCGGGTCGTCCAGCAGCGCGAGTAACCGGTTCAGCGCGTCGTAGAGCGGTTCGGTCATGTCGCCGACGACGAGTCCGCGGCCTGCAGGCGTATCGTCGTGATCCAGTGCGACTTGCATCATCAACTCGGCCATGACGCGGAAATCGAGCTTGAGGCCCAGCCCGAGAAACGGTTTGTCGGAGCTGGCCTCGATGATCTGCGTCGAACCAGGCAGATCGAGGGACGTGATCAGAAAGCGGTCGGCGTCGTAAATATAGGCGTCCCCGCTTTGCATGACCCGCTTCGCGCCCTGAACGACGAGGCCGAAGCTCGGTTCGACCATGCATTCCATCGGCAGCGTTGGTGCTTCCCTTCGATGAAAGCTCAGGTTGGGAATGGCCGTGTTGAAGTGATCGACACCTTCGGTCCATTTCGCGACGCGCTCTGCAAGCGTCTGTCGCAGCTCGTTCTCGCGGCTGCGGCGGGTCGAACGGTGGCCTGTATGATCAAACGCCGCGATGCCGACGTCATCGTCTCGTTGGCCGGGTATGTATCGGACGGGTACCGGATGCATGACTTCTCTACTCGGGTAATCGGAACGACGGACAGCCCGCCGACGTGCAGGGAGGAGGCCAACAACGCGTGCACCGCCCGGAATCGCGACACCACCATCGGCCCGGAAGGCACGTAGCGCCCTGGTGGACTACTTCGTCGCCTGCGATGCGCAAAACTGCCAGCGTCGCGATTTCGTCGCCGGCGCTGCCGCGCGCTCGTCGACCGTACGCCACCAACGCTCACCACGATGCGGTGCGCCGAGATCGACGCGCTCGCCCATCCTCGGCGTCGACAGCTCGATGCCGCGCACGAGCGCCAACGCCGTGACACGCTCGAACGGCTCCTGCCAGCGGTGCATGGCGAGGTCGAACGTGCCGTTGTGGATCGGGATCAGCCAGCGTCCGCGCAAATCGATGTGCGCCTGCACGGTTTCTTCCGGCTGCATGTGCACGTACGGCCATTGCGCATCATAGGCGCCTGTTTCGATCAGCGTGACGTCGAACGGCCCGAGGCGCTCGCCGATCTCCCGGAAGCCGTCGAAATAGCCCGTATCGCCGCTGAAGAACAGGCGCAGGTCGTCGTCGACGATCACCCACGACGCCCATAGCGTGCTGTTGCCGTCGAACAGGCTACGGCCGGAGAAGTGCTGGGCAGGCGTCGCCGTCAGCGTCAGCCCGGCTACGTCCATGCTTTGCCACCAGTCGAGCTGGCGGACCTTGTTCGCGTCGATACCCCATTCGATCAGCCGATCGCCGACGCCCAGCGTCGTCACGAACACGCTCGTGGTTGCGGCGAGCGCGAGCACCGTGTCGCGGTCGAGGTGATCGTAATGATCGTGCGACAAGATCACGCCGCGCAGCGGCGGAAGGTCTTCCAGCGCGATCGGCGGTGCATGAAAGCGCTTGGGGCCGATGCGCCGAAACGGCGACGCGCGCTCGGCAAAAACCGGATCGGTCAGCCAGAATTCGCCGCGCAATTTCAGCAGCAGCGTCGAATGGCCGAGCCGGTACAGGCTGCGATCGGGCGCCGCGTCGAGCTCCGCGCGGGCCAGCGAATCGACGGGCAAGGCACCGGCGGGCACGGTATGACGCGGCTTGTTGACCAGCATGTTCCACGCGATTCTCAACGTCTTCCCCAATCCTTCGGCAGGCCGCGGTGCGACATTGGCAAAGCGCTCGCCATTGTGCTGCGGCGAACTGCCGGACAGCGTCCGGCCACGTCGGGCTGCCGCGAAACCAAGAATGCGGTGAATCAAAACGAGAGGCGATGCCATGTCGGTTCGTCCGGAGAATAAAGTACACTGAACAGTGTAGTTTATTTTTGGGATAAGTAAACTGCCCGGTGTAAAATTTCCAAATGGATACCAGCACTCCCCCTCAGCGTCTGACCGACCGAAAGCGCGCAGCCATCGTCGACGCGGCAATCGAGGAATTTCTTGCGGCGGGCTACGATGCGACGAGCATGGATCGCATCGCTGCGCGCGCGGACGTGTCGAAGCGCACCGTCTACAACCACTTCCCGGGCAAGGAGACGCTTTTCGCCGCGATCCTGAACAAGCTGTGGGATGCGACCCGGACGGGCAACTCGCCGACCTATCGCGCCGACGTGCCGCTGCGCGAGCAACTGCTCGCGCTGCTCGACCGCAAATTGCGGTTGATGAACGACGAGGCGTTTATCGCGCTGGCGCGTGTCGCGATCGGCGCGGCCATTCATTCGCCGGAACGGGCGCGCGACATGGTCGAACGCCTCGGCGAGCGCGAGGAAGACGTCACGATCTGGGTGCGAGCGGCTGCGGCCGCCGGTCGTCTGTCGGTCGCCGATCCGGTGTTCGCCGCGCATCAGTTGCATGGGGCCGTGAAGGCATTCGCATTCTGGCCGCAGATTACGATGGGTCAGCCGCCGTTGACGGCGCAGGAGCAGCAGAAAGTGGCGGAATCGGCTGCCGACATGTTCCTTGCGTACTACGCGCGACCGGACGACGGCACAGCAGCGCATCGCACGCAGGACTGAATGCGCGACCGGAAGCATCCGCAAGCACGGGCGAATCGAAATCGTTGCAATGCGCGAAACCGCCCAATCCGCGGAAAACGACCGAAAAATGGCGTCCATCCGTGCCGACCGGCCATCGGGCCAAACTCGACGATACCGTCGGCGCGTCCAAAGCCGATTGCGAGCAACTATCCATGAAGACGCTGTTGATCGTCTATCACACGATGACCGGAGGCACGCAGCAGATGGCCGAAGCGGCTGCCGGTGCGGCACGCGAGCAGCCCGGCGTCGACGTCAGGCTGCAGCGCGCGGACGCGACGAGTGCAGACGACGTGCTGGCCGCCGACGCGTACCTGTTCGCGACGCCGGAGAATCTTGCGGCGATGTCGGGGCTGATGAAGGATTTCTTCGATCGCTGCTACTACGCGGCGCTCGATCGCGTGAACGGCCGTCCGTATGCGGCGATGATCTGCGCGGGAAGCGACGGACAGAACGCATTGCGCCAGATCGACCGGATTGCGACCGGATGGCGGCTGAAGAACGTCGCGCCCGGCCTGATCGTCTGCACGCATGCGCAGACGCCGGAGCGTATTCTCGCGACGAAGACGATCGACCGCGACGCGCTCACACGTTGCGCCGAACTGGGCGCAGGGCTTGCCGCTGGGCTGGCGCTGGGCATCTTCTGATGACGGATGCGGCGGCGCCGATCCGCCGAATCGACGAAGGCAGGCTCTGCGGCCGTTCGCTCGATGCCGTTCCGCAAACGCCGAACCGGCCGAATGCCGGCGCGCTAGCTGCCCTTTGCCGTCGCCGGAGGCTGGTGATATTCGGGCCAAAGACGTTTTACGAGATCGCGCGACGCGCCGTATGCGTAGCAACTGTCGATCTTGAGCGGCTTGCCGTCGCCGTCGCGGTAATCGAGCGACGATCGCCGCATGCCGACCATCGTCTGATAAGCCGTCGTGGCGATCGGGCCGAGCAATTCCTTCAGGTGCGTGCACGTATCGCAGGACGGCAGGCGCTTGCGAACCTCGCTGTTCCAGCCGGCGCCGATGTTCAATCCGACGAGCGCCTGCAGCGAGTCGCCGCCGCCCGGACACTGCGCATACGGGTGCGAACGGATGAACGTGGATACGGCGCGCACGACCATGTCGATGTCGAAGACCAGTGTCACGCCGAGATCGTGGAGCGGCGTCAGCGCGGCGACCGTCCGCGTGCCGCCGGGTGGCTTGAAATCGCTGGTCTTGCGGTCCGCGAGGCAGGCCGTCACTTCGAACAGGCCATCGCTGCGTCGATAGCCGCGCATGTCGATCTGCCGATGGTGAATCTCCTCGCGCGTGACGTCGTCGTGCGGGGTGTCGTCTTGGGAAACCATGCATCCGCTCCATCGCTAGTAACCGGGTCTTTTCGCAGGCAACGGGATCGCGTCCGGACGATCGGGCGCGCGGTTAAAAACAGCGGGGACATGCTGCCAACGAAGTCGATTCGGCCATACTACGCACTTTCCGATATCTTCGTCCGCGACGCGATCGATGCGGACGCAACGAATGGGGCGCCGATGCCGGTGCAAACGAGGGTCGGTATGTCGCGCGACGTCGGCGGGCCACGCAACGGGTCGCGGATGCGGCACGACGCTGTTCGACGGCCGTCGCGCGGAAGACTGCTTGTCGGGTGCACGCACAGCCCGATTTCCGGTGGTAGCCGCGAATGGCGTGACATCCGGAAACGTATCCATATAATGCGCAACACGACCGCGCGGACGCATTTTCGGCGTCGCGGATCGGGCAAATGCAGACCGGCGAGTCAACCGGCCGTCCCGCGTACCGGTATACTTCCAATCCTGTCTTGTCCGGCATCGAGGCCGGGTGCCTGAAAACAGAGTGGCGTGCACGATGCGGCCCCGTAGTATTCCGCACCGGCGGCAGGCCGGCCGCACGCATGGCGGCGACGCTTTCGTGCCGCACGGCACGGCCGCACGAACCACACCTTATATTCCTGGTGGATTGAATTTATGGGTTTTGAACAACTTGCCGAATTGCGGGCGCAGCTCGCGGCGAAGGCCAAGCAGGAGCGCAACGCGAAGCGGCCGGCTGCGCCGACGGACGCCGGCGCGAAGCCGAAGTCCGGCGACCAGCCGTCCCGCGGCGCCAAGCCGGCTGCCGGCGCGAAGGCGCAGCACCGGGCGAAGCCTGCTTCGGCGAAGCCGTCGGCGCCGGTCGATCCGGTCATCGTCGCAATCGGCAAACTGCAGCGGAAGTTTCCGCGCGCGTTCCCGAAGAATCCGGCCCCCAAAGTGCCGCTCAAGGTCGGCATCTGGGACGATCTCGCACGCGAAGCGCAGGCCGTCGGCCTCAACGAAGCCGAACTGCGCGAAGCAATGTCGACGTGGTGTCGCGGCAACCGCTACTGGTCCTGCCTCGTCGAAGACGCGGTGCGCGTCGATCTGCAGGGCAACGAAGCCGGGCGCGTGACGCACGACGATGCGGCGCGTGCGCGCCGTCTAAAGGCTCGCCGCCCCGGCAAGGGCGCGGCACAATCGGCCAAGGGTGCGCCGCAGCAGCCGAAGATCGAGCAGCAGGCTGAGACCGCTGTCGCGCCGCAATCGGCGCAAGCCGAAGCGGAAGCGAAGGTCCAGACCGACGCCGCGCCGCAGGTCGAACAACAAGCGGCCAGCAACGAGTAATTCGCACGACGCGCGTCGACCCTACTGTGCTTCCCCGCATGCAAGTCGCATGCAGCGCATGACACGACAGACCGACCTGCGTCGACAGACGCAGGTCGGGACTGCCTCCCCTGGCGCAAAACCTGCCGGTACACCACCTCCCTCGTCGAACAGACAACGCAACCGGACGACTGACGCTCATCGATCGACGTTGGCGCGCAAGACGCTTCGATTGCAAAATAATATGCATCACTGATTAATTCGGCGCGTCAATCTGAAATTTGTTTTACGCAATGTTTGCGTGGAAATCGTCGATCGACGCTATGTGCGATACCGGTCGCGGCGATGCTGATGGAGCCCGGCGTCTACGCGATCAGCCTCGGTTCCCGTTTATGGGAAACGCAAACAGCCGATCGTCGGTCCCGGCATGCGGAGTGCCGTCACGTCGTCGAGGCACGTATTGGCATTCGCGCACTGGAAGCCGCTCGTCGCCGGATCCTGTTGGAGGTGCGGAACGCGCTCCGGCAACCGGCCTGCACGTTTGACGAACATTCGGTCGTCGTTGCGTGAAATACCGGCGATCTACGGGTTGCGTGAAAGCGGGAGGTGGCGTCGAAGTCGCGTAACGACAGGTTCCGGCTGACGATGCGACGCCACAGACATCGGCACGCACGTCGCCGCGACAACCATCACGCTCGACGAAAACAGAAACCGAAATCCTCGCAGCCCGGGCACCCGGGTGCGGGCCCGGGCGGCACGCCGAGCGATGCGGCTACTTCTTGCGCAAGGAATTTTTTCCAGCGCAGATGAGCGAGGTTGCGCGCGGCGAGCGCGGGGAAAAAGCGCTCGAGCATCGCGGATACCGCGTCGCGCCCATCGAGCCCGAGGTCGCGCCACAGATGATCGGGGCGCAGGCATGCATGCGCGATGATCGAGGCGAGGCAGTCGGCATCGTCGCGGGCGACGGCGGGATTCGCGTCGGCCATCAGCCGTGCGTGCAGCGTCGCGACGAATGCCGAGTGAGCGGCCAGCAACGGTGGCGGCGCGACCGCCGGCGCGAGCGCGGCGGTATCGATCGATCGCAGATGCGGAAACTGCCGGGCCAGCAGGCCGGCGAACTGGCCGGCAGACAAGCCCAGCAGCGAGAGTTCGTTGCGACCCGCGCGTGCCGCGACGAGTGCACCGAACAACTGCGCGTCGGGTACGTCGACGTTGGTCGCTGCCGATTGCAACGACTGCAACACCCGTTCATGCGTGCGATCGGCCGAAGCGGTCATCGTCAGTCCCCGGACGAGAGCCCGTTCGCACTTCTACGCGGCGCACGATGAGTCGCCATCGCGTTCGTTACGCGATCACTCGACGCCGACGATCACGCTCGACGCCTTGAAGATCGCGGATGCGGCGGTGCCGCGCGCGAGGCCGAGACGATCGACGCTGTCGTTGGTGACGATCGCGACGATCTCCGCACCGCCTGCGGACTTGATCACGACCTCCGAATTGACCGCGCCCTTCGCGACCGACGCGACGGTGCCCGCGACGCAGTTGCGGGCCGACACCTTGCTGCTGTCGACGTCGACCATCACGATGACCGACGACGCCTTGACGAGTGCGAACGCCTTCGTGCCGGCCGCGAGGCCCAGCGACGCGGCGCTGCCGTGGGTGATCACGGCGACGATCTCGAGGCCGTCCTGCGTGCGCAGCGTGATTTCGTCGTTGACGGCACCGGGTTTGACGGCGCCGATCTGGCCGGCGAACTGGTTGCGGGCGCTGGTTCGCATGATGACTCTCCGGGTGGATGCCGCGGCCGGAGCGGCCGCGGCGGAAGATCAATGGAAGTACGTCGGCCAGTGTACCGTCAAAGCGGGTGCGCAGCGCGTCGCGGATGTTATCGCGCGAATCAGGAACCCCCACCGTCACGGCACGTTGCACCATGCATGCGTTTCGTGCCGACGGCGATGATGCTACGGCGCCGACGCGCCGGCCGCGGGTGCCGCAGCGGCGGCGCTGGCGTCCGCTGCGGCCGTTGCGTCATCGCTGTCCCAACCGCCGCCGAGTGCGAGGAAGAGCCGCACCTGGTCGGCCGCGACCTGGCCTTCGGCCGCCGCGACCTGCGCCTGCACGCTCGTCAACGTGCGCGTCGCGTCGAGATCGGAGAGGAACGATTCGCGGCCGGCCGCATAGAGGCGATGCGTTTCGGCAGCGGAATTGCGGGCCGATTCGTAGGCGGTGCGCAGCGCATCCGCGCGCTGCACGTCGGCCGCATAGGTTGCGAGGCTCGACTGCGTTTCGCGCAGCGCATTCAGCACGACGCCGTCGAAGTGCGCGAGTGCGCCGCCCGTCGCGGCCTCGGCTTCGCGCACGCGCGCACGCTGGCCGTTGACGGGGAACGACCAGCTGATCAGCGGGCCGAACGACCAGCGATTCGTGGTGGACGAAAACAGGTCGGCGGCGACGCCGACCGAGCCCGCCGACGCACCGATGCTGACCGACGGGTACAGCGCGGCGGTCGCCACGCCGATCCGCGCGGTCGCGGCGGCGAGCTGCCGCTCGGCTTCGCGTACGTCGGGACGGCGGCGCAGCAGCGCGGCGCCGTCGCCGATCGGAATCGGCTGACGCAGCTTCGGCAGGCGTTCGCATTCGGTGGCGGCTTTCGGCAGATCGGCCGGCGCGCGCGCGAGCAGCGCGGCGAGCTGGTACTGCGCGATCTTGCGGCGGCCTTCGAAGCGCGGAATGTCGGCGGCGAGCGTGCGCACCTGCGTTACGCCGCGCGTCACGTCGGTCTGGTTGCCGCGCCCGGCGTCGCGCAGCCGCTGCGACAGCGCGACGCGCTGCCGCTGCAGCGCGAGCGACTGCTTCGCGATCGCGAGTTCGTCGCCGGCCGAGCATCCTTCGACGTACGCGCGCACGACGTCGGCGACGACCGTGATGCGCGCCAGGTCGCCGGCCGCCTTGACGGCCTCGCTGTCCGCGCGTGCGGCTTCGACGCCGCGCCGCAGCTTGCCGAACAGGTCGAGTTCGTACGAC
Source organism: Burkholderia sp. MSMB1459WGS (assembly GCF_001534535.1). Lineage (NCBI taxonomy): Bacteria > Pseudomonadati > Pseudomonadota > Betaproteobacteria > Burkholderiales > Burkholderiaceae > Burkholderia > Burkholderia sp. MSMB1459WGS. Next base: position 133,014 of record NZ_LPMU01000069.1, on the reverse strand, counting down.
ACGTTGATGCCGACCGTGCCTTCGTTGACGACCGGCAGCTTGTTTTCGAGCAGGTATTGCTCGGCCGATTCCTGCGCACGCTGCACGGCCGCTTCCGCGCGGCCCGAGAAGCCGCCCTGTTCGTTCGCGACCACCAGCGCCGCGCGCGAGCGGGCGAGGTTCGCCGCGGCGACGCGCAGGTCGGTGTTCGATTTGAGCGCATCGCGCACGAGCGCGTCGAGTACCGGGTCGTCGTACAGTTGCCACCAGTTGCCGGGCACCGCGTCGCGCGACACCAGCGCACCGTTCGCGTCGTCGAGCGCATGGTTCGCGAGCGGCGCATTGACGTACGCCTGTTGCGGCAGCTTGTAGTCGGGGCCGACCGACTTGCACGCGCCGAGTACGAGCGCAAGCGGGGCGAGCGTCGCCGCGACGCGCAGACGGTGCCGCTTCATTGCGATGCTCCCACGGCGCTCGCGGCCGTACCGGATGCGGTCGAGGCCGCACCCGCGGCGCTGGCGGCAACCGGTTTCGCATTGTCGTCGCGGCGCGATTCGGCGCCGCGCATCGACACGGTCGCGGTGCGGCCCGCGATCATCCGGAAATCGTCCGGCACCTCGTCGAGTACGACGCGCACCGGTACGCGTTGCGCGAGCCGCACCCAGCTGAACGCCGGGTTCACGTTCGGCAGCAGGTTCGCGCCTTGCGTGCGGTCGCGATCCTCGATCGCGGCGACGATGCTCTGCACGTGGCCGCGCAGCGCATGCGGCTCGCCCATCACGATGATGTCGACCGGCTGGCCGATATGGATGCCGCGCAACTTGGTCTCCTCGAAGTAGCCATCGACGCGGAACGAGTTGCGGTCGACGACCGACAGCACCGCGCGGCCGGCCGGCACGTATTCGCCGACGCGGGGGGCGCGGTCGTTCAGGTAGCCGTCCACGGGACTGACGATCGTCGTGCGCTGCAGGTTCAGCTTTGCGGTGTCGAGCGACACCTGCGCATCGGCGACGCTGGCTTCGCCTTGCTCGACCCGCGTGCGGCTTTCCTCGACCTGTTCGCTCGCGACCAGGTTGCCGAGCTGCAGGTTGCGTGCGTATTCGCGCTTCGCCTGCGCGAGCGTCGCGCGGCGCTGCGCGAGCGTCGCTTCGGCGAGCCGCTCCGCGAGCGCGTAGCGCGCCTGGTCGATCACGAACAGCACCTGGCCGCGCTTGACCGCCTGGTTGTCGGCGACCTGCACCGACGTGATGAGGCCCGACACGTCCGGCGCGACCTGGATCACGTCGGCGCGCACGTGCCCGTCGCGCGTCCACGGCGAGAACATGTAGTAGTTGATGATGCGCCACAGCACGAGGCCGGCCACGACGACGACGATCAGGGTGAGCAGGACTTGCCCTGCCGAGAGCCAGGTTTTTTTCACGTTAGGTAGCCACGAGTTGGTGGGACACGATCACGACGGCGGCCAGCACGAACACGTAGATGCCGAGGTCGAAGATCGAACGGTGCCAGACGAGGCGGTAGAAGCCGACGCGCTCGAGCAGCGCGCGCACGACGATGTTGATCAGGTAAGCGATCAGCATCAGCACGAGCGGGGCCGGCACGAACACGCCGAAGATATCGATTTCGCCGATCATGGTCGCGGTCGGAAGGACAGGGTGGAAAGCCGGCTCATGCGCGCGCTCCGTCCGGCGCCTGAGGCGCTTGCGCGGCCGCGGCCGGATACAGCGACAGGCGCAGGCCGACGAGCGCGTGCAGCGTGTCGCGCAGCCGGCGATGCGTGGCTGGCGCCGCGGGTGCGGGCGCGCCGTCGGCCGGCGCGGCGCCCGGCAGGGTGCGACCGGCCACGCGCTGCAGCGCGTCGTCGATCGTCGCGAGCAGCGCGGGCGGCGCGGGCTGGCGCGCGTTCGCGGCCGCGCAGCGCGTGTAGTGATCGGTGACACCGGCCAGCACGCGATCGATCGCGTCGGGCACGTCGCCCGACAGGCGGCGGCGCGAGCGGCGCAGGTCGAGCGCATTCAGCGCGATGCGCAGGTCGCGGAAGCTCTCGATCGACGGGTGGCGATGGTCGTCGGACGCGCCGAGGCGCGGCAGCAGTTGCGTGACGCGGTCGAGCATCCGCGATGCGTGGTTGCGCTGATCGTCGAGCGGCTGCGTCGACGCGGCGCGCGCGACGTCCTCCCAGCCCGAGCGCAGCAGGCGCCGCACCGCGAGTTCCGCGCCGAACGGGCGCGTCGCACGCGTCCATACGTAGGCGAACAGCAGCCCGGCGACGCCCGCGAGATTGCTGTTCAGGAACACGAAGAAATCGGCTTCGTACGCGCTCTGGATGCTGATGAAGGTGGCCGTGTTCACGGCGACGAGCATCGTCACCATGTTGAACTGCGGGCGCGGCAGCAGCGTGCCGATCAGGATGAACGGGCCCGCGAACATCAGCACGAGCATCGCGAAATCGTGCACGTGCGGCAGCACGACGAACAGGTACAGGCCCGCGAACACGACGCTCGCGGCGGTCGACAGGAAGAACTTGAACACCAGCGGCGCCGGCTCGTCGAGCGCGGCGAAAAAGCTGCACGACACGGCCACGAGCGTGACGGCGGCCGCGCCGTCGTGCCAGCCGGACGAGATCCACAGCCAGCACGCGAACACGATCGCGAACACGACGGTCAGCGTCGAGAACAGCATCATCCCGCGATCGAAGAAGCGCTCGGTGCCGCCGAGCCGCCAGTGCCGGTAGCGCGGCTGCCACACGCCCGACTCGTTCGCGATCAGCGCGCGCAGCGAGCGGCAGTCCTGCCAGATGTCGATGACCTGGCGCAGCCGCCACAGCGCATTCGACAGCAGCGCGCCGTCCCAGCTCGCCAGCGCGCTGTCGGGCGGCTGCAGCGCGGCGATGCGCTCGCGCAGGTCGTCCGCGACCGGATCGTGCGCCATGTCGCCGTCGGAGCCGGTCTTGACGGCCGGCAGCGGCGCATCGAACCACTTCGCGGCGTCGGCCAGCAGTGCGTCGAGCGCGGGCGGACGCACGTGCAGGTCGCGCATCAGCGCGATCAAGGGATCGGCGAGCGACGACATCAGCGGCAGGAACAACTGCATCCGGCCCGCGAGCGCCTGAGCGCGCGCGAGCACACGCGGATGCGCATGGTCGTAGCCCAGCTGGCTCAGCAGGAATTCGAGGCCGGTGATCGTCGCGGCGAGCCGCTGCCGGCACGCGGACAGCGCCTTGCCGGCCAGATGCCCGGACAGCGTTTCGCGGCCGTAGAACGCGGCGTCCTTGAACCATGCGTCGGTGCGCTCGATCAGCGTCGGCGCGAGCCGGTTCGGAAACACGGTGCTGCCGACCACGCTCGCGCACACGATGCCGAGCACGATTTCCTCGGTGCGCGCGATCGCGACGTCGAACACCGTGGACGGATCGGTGACGGTCGGCAGCGCGATCAGCGGCATCGTATAGCCGGCGAGCATGAAGACGTAGCTGCGCGCGGTGCGGTCGGAGATCGCGAGGTACAGCAGCGTGCCGCACCAGGTCGCGACGATGATGCTGAACAGGAGCGGCGTCTCGACGAACGGCGGCACGAAGAAGATCGCGGCGGCCGCGCCGAGCGCGGTGCCGAGCGCGCGGTACAGCGCCTTCGAGCGCGTCGCGCCGACGAACGGGTTCGACACGATGTAGACGCTCGCCATCGCCCAATACGGGCGCGGCAACTGGAAATACAGGCCGAGGTACAGCGCCAGCATCGACGCGGCGAACGTCTTGCCCGAGAACAGCCAGTCGCGAAGGCTCGGATAGGTCATGACGCGGAGTCGACGGGGCGGGACGGGTGCGACGCCGAAGGATGCGGATCGGCCGCGTTGAACGCGTTCAGCACGCGCAGCGTCGCTTCGAGATCGGCGCGCGACACGCCCTTGAGCACCTGTGCACGCAGCGCGCGCAGGTCTTCCTCCATCTTCGCGGTGATCGCGCGGCCGGCGGCCGTCAGCGAGATCGTCTTCGCACGGCGATCGTGCGGATCCTCGTCGCGGCGGGCGAGGCCGGCCGCGCACAACTGGTCGAGCAGGCGCACGAGCGACGGCCCTTCGATGCCGACGTGCTCGGCGAGCGTGCCTTGCCGCACGCCTTCGCCGAGGCGGCCGGCGATCAGCAGCGGCGTCGCGCAGGCCTCGGATACGTTGTACGCGGTCAGTACGCCGTCGCTGGTGCGGCGCCACTTGCGCGCGGTGAGCACGAGCAGGCTGCTGACGGCGAGGCGGAGGTCGTGCAGATTGGTCATGGGCGAGATGATAGGGCAAAAACATTCGATAGCAAACTATCGGTTTCGATCATCCGGATGACACTCGGACGACATGCCGCATGCACACGGCCGGCCCGTCTGAAGCCATCCGGGCGGCGTGCCGGCCATGGTCGGGCGGCAAGGCTGATGACCCCGGGCCGCCGGCGCGCCGACCATATTGAATCGTCAGACGAGAACGGCTCGTCAGCACGGCGCGCGCGTTCAGTAAATTCGAAGCCCCGGCTCGGGAAAAACCGGACTTCGCGAAACGACCGTGGCGTGCAAATCGGGGGCACTGCAAGCGCGCGGGCGGTTCCATACGTGTCGACCTCATCCTCGCATGCCGCTCCCCACGTCGCGGCGGTGGCGCTCGACGACGGCAGGATGGTCGGCACGCGGGCGATCCCTGGGCATCGCGCATTCTGCGACGCAGGCGTCCCGCGACGTCCATAAAAGTGCCGGAGGCCTGTACTCATACGGGCACGCCGATTGCGCCGCTGATTCGACCCATAAGTCCTGCTTTCGCGCGCGATTGCACTAGGACAATATTTTCGGGGTGTCTTTCTGAGCGACCATGCGGAAGCCACGACGGAGACATCGAGATGGGACGGACCGAGGTATCGGCAGGCTGGCGCGACGCGATCGGCGCGGTGCACGGCATCGAGTCGAAATACAAGCGGCTCGTGAAGGCGATTGCCAGCGACATCGAAAACGGCGCGCTCGCGCCGGGCGCACGGCTCGCGCCGCAGCGCGACGTCGCGTCGAGCCTCGGCGTCAGCGTGCAGACCGTCACCAACGCATACAAGGAGCTGGAACGCCAGGGGCTGATCCGCTGCGAGGTCGGCCGCGGCAGCTTCGTGGCCGCGCGCGTGACCGAATCGATGTCGAACTACATCCTCGATACGACCGAGCGCGAACTGGTCGACTTCTCGATCGCCCGCATCGTGCACACGCCGGAACACGATGCCGCGTGGCGCGGCGTATGTGCGGCGCTGGCCGGCACCGACGATCAGCCGTGGATCCGTTCGTTCCGGCCGATCGCCGGCCTCGACGCGCATCGCGACGCCGGCGCCGCGTGGCTCGCGTCGCTGAACATGCCGGTGCATCGCGAATCGCTGCTGGTCACGAACGGCGCGGCGCACGGGATCTTTCTCGCGCTCGCGTCGATCGTCGGGCCGGGCGATACCGTGTTGTGCGAGAGCCTGACCGATCACGGCGTGATCGGCTCCGCGAACGTGCTCGGGTTTACGCTGAAGGGGCTCGAGATGGACGAGCACGGCATTCGTCCCGAACATTTCGAGGAGATGTGCGACAGCGAGCGGATCAGCGCGCTCGTGTGTACGCCGACCCTCAATAACCCGACCGTGTCGCTGCTGACCGATTCGCGGCGGCGGTCGATCGCACGCATCGCGACGCGCTACGGCGTGTACGTGATCGAGGACGACGTGTACGGCCCGCTCCCCGAGAAGACGGGCACGCCGATCGCCAGCCTGATTCCGGAGCTCGGCTTCTACTGCACGAGCATGACGAAATCGGTGCTGACCGGGTTGCGCACCGGCTATCTCGCGATGCCGCGGCGGCTCGCGTTGCGCGTCGAGAGCGTGCTGCGCGTGAGCAGCTGGATGGCGACGTCGCCGATCGCGGAAATCGCGACGCGCTGGATCGCCGACGGCACCGCGCGGCGGCTCGTCGAACTGCAGCGCCAGCGGCTCGCCGTGCGCCAGGAGATGGTGAGGGCCGCGCTGGGACCGTATGTGCTCGGTGCGCACCCGAATGCACTTTCGGCATGGCTACGCGTGCCCGACTACTGGCAGGCCGAGCGGCTCGTACGCGAATTGCGCACCCGCAAGATCGCGGTGACGTCGCCCGATCCGTTCCTCGTCGGCGGCACGGAGCGGCCGAATGCGGTGCGCGTGTGCATCGGCGCCGAAACGTCCGATGCCGCATGCAACGCGGCGCTCGAGACGATCGCGGGCGTGTTCGAACAGTATCCGCACCTGAACGATTTCCACTGAACCGGCGGCGCTGCCGCGATGTCGCGCGCAATGTATCAGGACATTCGAAAGCGCGATTTGGAACATTAGACTGGATCGCATCACATTCGTCGCGAGGCGCGCGTTCCATGTCCTCCCTGTCGTTGTCCGACGTCTACCGCGCGCGCCGCCGCCTCGCCGGGCGCGCCGACGGTACGCCGCTCGTCGCGTCTGCCGCGCTGTCCGCGCGCGTTGGCGCACCCGTCCACCTGAAGCTCGAAACGCTGCAGCCGACGGGCAGCTTCAAGCTGCGCGGCGCAACCAACGCGCTCGCGGAACTCGCGGCGCAGGGCGTGACGCGCGTGGTGACTGCGTCGACCGGCAACCATGGCCGCGCGGTCGCGCATGCGGCACGCGCGCTCGGCATCGACGCGGCCGTCTGCATGTCGTCGCTCGTGCCGGCCAACAAGGTCGAGGCGGTCGCGGCGCTCGGCGCGCGCGTGGTGATCGTCGGCGACAGCCAGGACGATGCGCAGGTCGAAGCGCGGCGCCTCGCGCGCGACGAAGGCCATGCGTACGTGCCGCCGTTCGACGATCCGCACATCATCGCAGGCCAGGCGACGATCGGCGTCGAGATACTCGAGGCGCTGCCCGATACGGCGACGCTCGTCGTGCCGCTGTCGGGCGGCGGCCTGTTCAGCGGCGTCGCGTTTGCCGCGAAGGCGATCCGGCCGCCGATCGAAGTGATCGGCGTATCGATGGCGCGCGGCGCCGCGATGCACGCGAGCCTCGCGGCCGGCCGTCCGGTCGACGTCGACGAGCAGCCCACGCTGGCCGATTCGCTCGGGGGCGGCATCGGTCTCGACAACCGCTACACGTTCGACATGACGCGCGCGTTGGCCGACGACGTCGTGCTGCTCGACGAGCCGTCCATCGCGCGCGGCATCGCGCATGCGTATCGGGAAGAGCGGCTCGTCGTCGAAGGCGCCGGCGCGATCGGCCTCGCCGCGTTGCTGGACGAGCGGATCGTGCGCCGCGACCGCAGCGGCCCGATCGTGGTCGTCGTGAGCGGCGCGAACATCGACATGGCCGTGCATCGCCGGCTCGTTTCGGAGAACTGACATGGCCCATCCCGTCACTTTGCTGGGTCAGGCGCAACTGCGTGCGCTGGTGCCGCTCGATCTGGCCGCGATCGACCAGGTCGAAGCCGCATTCGCGTCGCTCGCGACCGACGCGGTCGTGATGCCGCCGATCCTGAATCTCGCGCTGCCGGAGCGCCACGCCGAAGTGGACGTGAAGACGGCGTACCTGCCGCGCTTCGACAGCTTCGCGATCAAGGTCAGCCCGGGCTTCTTCGACAACCCGTCGCTCGGGCTGCCGAGCCTGAACGGGCTGATGCTCGTGCTGTCCGCGCGCACCGGCCTGACCGAGGCCGTCCTGCTCGACAACGGCTACCTGACGGCCGTACGCACCGCGGCGGCCGGCGCGGTGGCCGCGCGCCGGCTCGCGCGGGCCGATGCGCACCGCGCGGCGATCGTCGGCGCGGGCGAGCAGGCGCGGTTGCAGCTCGCCGCGCTGATGCTCGTGCGCGACATCACGCACGTGACGGTGTGGGCGCGCGATACCGCGCGGGCCACCGCATTCGCGGCCGACGTGCGCGCGGCGCATGGCATCGATGTGACGGTCGCCCGCTCGGTGCATGCGGCGCTGGCCGACGCGGACATCGCGGTGACGACCACGCCGAGCCGCGCGCCGCTCGTGCACGCGGAAGACCTGCATCCCGGGCTGCACGTGACGGCGATGGGTTCGGACGCCGATTACAAGACCGAACTCGCGCCGTCGGTGTTTGGCGCGGCACGCTATTTCTGCGACCGGCTGCAGCAGACCCGCGTGGCCGGCGAACTCGCGCACGCGATCGCGGCCGGGGCCGTCGCAGCCGACGCCGTGTTTCCCGAACTCGGCGAAGTGATCGCCGGCCGCCGCGACGGCCGCACGCATCCCGACGACATCACGATCTGCGACCTGACCGGCACCGGCGCGCAGGACACCGCGATTGCCGTGCTCGCGCTGCAACGCGCCCGCGCGGCGGAAGTGGGCACGATTTTTCACAACGACCTCACGACTTGAGAGGAGACAGATGTCCGCAGTCATCGAAACCCAGAACGCCGCGCCGCGTCTCGCGTTCGCGCGCAGCGAATATGCCGCGCGCATCGCGAAGACGCGCGCGGCGATGGAGCGGGTCGGCATCGACCTGCTGATCGTCACCGATCCCACCAACATGGGCTGGCTGACCGGCTATGACGGCTGGTCGTTCTACGTGCACCAGTGCGTGCTGCTGGCGCTGGACGGCGAACCCGTGTGGTTCGGCCGCGGCCAGGACGCGAACGGCGCGAAGCGCACCGCGTTCATGGCGCACGAGAATATCGTCGGCTATCCCGATCATTACGTGCAGTCGACCGCGCGCCACCCGATGGATTACCTGTCGACCGAGGTGATCGCGGCGCGCGGCTGGAGCACGCTGCGCATCGGCGTCGAGCTCGACAACTACTACTTCAGCGCGGCGGCGTACGCGTCGCTGCAAAAGCATCTGCCGGCGGCGCGCTGGCTCGATGCGACCGCGCTCGTCAACTGGCAGCGCGCGGTGAAGTCGCCGCGCGAGATCGAGTACATGCGTGTGGCCGCGCGCATCGTCGAGCGGATGCATGCGCACATCGTCGAGACGATCGAGCCGGGCATGAAGAAAAGCGACCTGGTCGCGCAGATCTATGCGACCGGCATCGGCGGCGCGGACGGCTTCGGCGGCGATTATCCGGCGATCGTCCCGCTGCTGCCGACCGGCGCGGACGCGGCCGCGCCGCACCTGACCTGGGACGACTCGACATTCTCGCGCGGCGCCGGCACGTTCTTCGAGATTGCCGGCTGCTACCGGCGCTATCACTGCCCGCTGTCGCGCACCGTCTATCTCGGCAAGCCGCCCGCGCACTTCATCGAAGGCGAGCGCGCTGTGGTCGAGGGCATCGAAGCGGGACTCGCGGCCGCGAAGCCGGGCAACGTGTGCGAGGACATCGCGAACGCATTCTTCGCGGTGTTGCGCCGCGCGGGGATCGAGAAGGACAGCCGCTGCGGCTATCCGATCGGCGCGAGCTATCCGCCCGACTGGGGCGAGCGCACGATGAGCCTGCGTCCGGGCGACCGTACGGTGCTCGAACCTGGCATGACGTTCCATTTCATGCCCGGGCTGTGGCTCGACGACTGGGGGCTGGAGATCACGGAAAGCATCCTGATCACCGAGACCGGCGTCGAGACGTTCTGCAACGTGCCGCGCAAGCTGTTCGTGAAGGAGTAGGCGATGCGTGCTTCCCCGATTACGCCGACCGTCGATTTCGACGCGGACGGCGAACAGCACGGCTTCCTGAAGCTGCCTTACTCGCGCGACGATTCTGCGTGGGGCGCGATCATGATTCCGGTGACCGTCGTGAAACGCGGCGACGGGCCGACGGTGTTGCTGACCGGCGGCAATCACGGCGACGAATACGAAGGGCCGGTCGCGCTGTCGAAGCTCGCGGGTTCGCTGAAGGCGGCCGACGTGACCGGCCGCGTGATCGTCGTACCGTTCATGAACTACCCGGCGTTCCGCGCCGGTTGCCGCACGTCGCCGATCGATGCCGGCAACCTGAACCGCAGCTTCCCGGGCCGGCCGGACGGCACCGTGACCGAGAAGATCGCCGATTACTTCCAGCGCCACCTGCTGCCGCTCGCGACGCACGTGCTGGACATTCACGCGGGCGGCCGCACGCTCGACTTCGTGCCGTTCGCGGCGATTCACGTGCTGGAAGACCGCGAGCAGCAAGCGCGCTGCGAGCGCGCGATGCGCGCGTTCGGCGCGCCGTATTCGATGCGCATGCTGGAACTCGACAGCATCGGCCTTTACGACAGCGCGGCGGAAGAAGCCGGCAAGGTGTTCGTGTCGACCGAGCTGGGCGGCGGCGGCACGTCGACGGCGGCGAGCGTCGCGATCGCCGAGCGCGGCGTGCGCGGCTTTCTCGCGCATGCCGGCGTGCTCGCGCGGCGCGAAGGCGAGCGCGCCGGCGCGGGCGGCGCGCCGCGTACGACGACGCTGCTCGACATGCCGGACGGCGCTTGCTACACGACCAGCGAGCATCGCGGCCTGCTCGAGATGTGCGTCGATCTCGGCAGCGAGGTCGAAGCCGGCGACGTGCTCGCGCGCGTGCACGACATCGACCGCACGGGTGTCACGCCGGTCGAGTACGTCGCACGGCGGCGCGGGCTGCTCGCCGCGCGGCATTTTCCGGGCATCGTGCAGACGGGCGACACGATCGCGGTGGTGGCCGACATCGTCGAGCGCAACATCCCGGTGGCGGCCTGGAGCGACGCATAACGTGGTCAAGCTCGACCGATACGACCTCGCGATCCTGCGCCTGCTCGAGCGCGACGGGCGCATCACGAAGTCGAAGCTCGCCGAGGCCGTGAACCTGTCGATTTCGCCGGCGTGGGAGCGCGTGCGCAAGCTGGAGGAAAGCGGCGTGATTCGCGGCTATCGCGCGGACGTCGACTGGATCGGCGCGTTCTCCGGCAGCCGCATCGTGGTCGAGGTGACACTGTCGCGGCACACCGCGCCCGACATGCGGCGCTTCGAGGATCGTGTGGCCGCGGCGCCCGAGGTCGCGCAGTGCTATGCGACGGGCGGCGGCGTCGACTACGTGCTGCACGTGATCGCGCGCGACATCGACCATTACCAGCGCTTCATCGATGCGTTGCTGATGGAAGACCTCGGCATCGAGCGCTACTTCACGTACATCGTGACGAAGGTGGTGAAGTGCGGATCCGGCGGCGCGCCGGACTGGCTGTGAAAGTTCGCGCCGGCACGCGGCAATACGGAAAAAACCGGCATTTCCGGCGGTGCAAACCGAAATTTCCGCATGCGCGGGCGCGACACAATGAAGTCCGTGCCCACCAACGAGGAGACGCAGCATGCTGCCCGGACACCCTGTTCTGTTCAAGTCGACTTGCTACGTCGACGGTCGCTGGATCCACAGCGATAGTGCCGCGACGGTCGCCGTCGTCAACCCCGCCGATCAGGCGGTGATCGGCCACGTGCCGATGCTCGAACGCGCGCAGATCGTCGCGGCCGTCGACGCCGCGCAGCGCGCCTACGGAAGCTGGCGCTGGACGCCGCAAGCGGTGCGCAGCGCGGCGTTGCTGCGCTGGCATGCGCTGATCCTGCGTCACGTCGACGATCTGGCCGCGCTGCTGTCGCTGGAACAGGGCAAGCCGCTGGCCGAAGCACGCGGCGAGATCCGCTATGCGGCGAGCTTCGTCGAATGGTTCGCGAACGAGGCGAAGCGTGTGGCCGGTCGCACGATTCCGACCCACATCGACGGCGCGCATCTCGGTACCGTGATGGAGCCGGTCGGCGTCGCGGCGCTGATCACGCCGTGGAATTTCCCGGCCGCGATGATTACGCGCAAGGCGGCGGCCGCGATCGCGGTCGGTTGCACCGTGGTCGTGAAGCCCGCGCACGAAACGCCGTTCTCGGCGCTCGCGCTCGCGCAGCTCGCCGACGAGGCCGGCTTCCCGGCCGGCGTGTTCAACGTGGTGCTCGGCGAGCCGCAGATGGCGATGGAAACGCTGGTCGGCGACGCGCGCGTGCGTGCGGTGAGCTTCACCGGCTCGACGCGCGTCGGCCGGCTCGTGACCGAAACCGCCGCGAAGGCCGGCATCCGCAAGATCGCGCTCGAACTGGGCGGCAATGCGCCGTTCATCGTGACCGAGGATGCGGATGTCGATGAGGCGGTGCGGATTGCCGTCGGCGCGAAGTTCCAGACGTCCGGCCAGGACTGCTGCGCGGCGAACCGGATACTCGTCGCGCGCCCGCTGTACGACGCGTTCGTCGAACGGTATGCGAACGCGGTGCGCGCGCTGAAGACGGGGCCGGCGTTCGAGCAGGGCGTGGACGTCGGTCCGCTGATGCATCAGGCCGCGTTCGACGCGACGGTGGCGCGCGTCGACGATGCGCGAGCGCGAGGCGCGCGCATCGTCGCGGGCGGGCGGCCGCATGCGCTCGGCGGCTGGTTCTACGAGCCGACCGTGATCGCGGATGCCGCGCCCGGCATGCGCGTGGTCGACGAGGAGAACTTCGCGCCGATCTCGGCCGTCAGCGCGTTCGACACGCTCGACGAAGCCGTCGAAACGGCCAACGACACCGAGTACGGCCTCGCCGCCTACGTATGCGCGACACGCATCGACACGATCTTCCAGCTTGTGCGGCGGCTCGATTTCGCGATGGTGTCGGTCAATGGCGTGAAATTCACCGGCGCGCCGATTCCGTTCGGCGGGATGAAGGCATCGGGCCTCGGGCGCGAAGGCGGCACCGAGGGCTTCGAGCCGTTCACCGAAACCAAGTACTTCTGCCTCGGCAATCTCGGCCTGCCGGTTGCGGCGACGGCCTGACCCATTCAAAGGAGCACATCATGCAAAAATCGATCGACGCACTGCTGCGCGAGGACCGCGCCCACTTCATGCACCCGTCGACGCACGCATACGACCACGAGACCGGCGCGCTGCCGGGCAAGATCGTGCGCGGCGGCGAGGGCATCCGCATCGAGGATCACCAGGGCAAGCGCTATATCGACGCGTTCGCCGGCCTCTACTGCGTGAACATCGGCTACGGCCGCACCGAAGTCGCCGACGCGATGTACGAACAGGCGAAGCAGCTCGCGTACTACCACACGTACGTCGGCCACGCGTCGGACGCGATCATCGAGCTGTCGTCGCGCATCATCGACTGGTCGCCGGCGGGGATGAAGAAGGTCTATTACGGGATGTCGGGTTCCGACGCGAACGAGACGCAGGTCAAGCTCGTCTGGTACTACAACAACGTGCTCGGCCGCCCGAACAAGAAGAAGATCATCTCGCGCGAACGCGGCTATCACGGCTCGGGCATCGTGACGGGCAGCCTCACCGGCCTGCCGAGTTTCCACCAGCATTTCGACCTGCCGATCGATCGCGTGAAGCATACGGTGTGTCCGCACTGGTATCGCAAGGCGCCGGCCGGCATGAACGAAGCGCAGTTCGTCGCGTACTGCGTCGACGAACTCGAGAAGCTGATCGCACGCGAAGGCGCCGACACGATCGCCGCCTTCATCGCGGAGCCGGTGATGGGCACGGGCGGCATCATCGAACCGCCCGCCGGCTACTGGCCCGCGATCCAGGCCGTGCTGCGCAGGCACGACATCCTGCTGATCTCCGATGAAGTCGTGTGCGGGTTCGGGCGTCTCGGCTCGAAGATGGGCGCGCAGCACTTCGGGATCGAGCCCGATCTGATCACAGTTGCGAAGGGTCTGACGAGCGCCTATGCGCCGCTGTCGGGCGTGATCGTCGGCGAGAAGGTGTGGGACGTGATCGCGCGCGGCTCGCAGGAGCACGGGCCGATGGGGCACGGCTGGACGTATTCGGGCCATCCGGTATGCGCGGCCGCCGCGCTCGCGAATCTCGCGATCCTGGAGCGCGAGAATCTCGTCGGCAACGCGGCCGACGTCGGCGGGTACTTCGGGGCGAAGCTGCGCGACGCATTCGGTGCGCATCCGCTCGTCGGCGAGGTGCGTAGCGTCGGCATGCTGGCCGCGCTCGAGTTCATGGCCGACAAGGACGCACGCACGCCGTTCGATCCCGCACTGAAGATCGGTGCGCAGGTGTCCGCGGCCGCGTTGCAGCGCGGCGTGATCGCGCGTGCGATGCCGCATGGCGACATTCTCGGTTTTGCGCCGCCGCTCGTGATGACGCGGGAAGAGGCTGACGAGATCGTCGCGATCGTCAAGGATGCAGTGGACGAGGTCGCCGAGCGGAACCTGTCGACCGTCGCGTGATGTTCAAGCGGCCCTGATGCGCGCTCCGGCGCGCGAGGCGACGCCGCCGCATGCAAGTGCGGCGGCGTTTTTCTTGCCGATACGGTCTGGAAAAGCCGTCAGTGCATCGCCTGCGGTGCACGTCGGCTACCGACCGTCCCTCAGTAATCCCACACGACCGGAACGAAACGGAACCCGTCTCCGTGCCTTGCAATATGGCCGATGGACGGGAACGCGACATGGGCCGCGGCCAGCAGCGCGCCGGTGTCCGCGGCTTCGTTGAACAGCGCGATACGCACGTCGACCGCCGCGTCCGGATCGTGTTCGAAGCCGTTTTGCCAGTCGGGATGGTCGAAGTTGACCTCGAAAATCGCGTCGCCCGCGAACGTCAGCCTTTCTCCGTTCGATGCGACGTCGACCACGCAGTGCCCCGGCGTATGGCCGCCCGTCACCCGCGCCGACACGCCCGCGGCGACTTCCACGGTCCGGTCGAACTGCACGATGTTTTCGCCATAGAGTTCCACGAACCGCGCCGCTGCCTTGCGCAGCGCGGGCGGAACGGTTTCCGGCATCACCGTCTTGCTGAAGTCGGGATTTTTCCAGAACGCCACTTCCGCGGCCGATACGTGAATGCGGACGTCCGGGCGCAGCTTCGCCTTGACGCCGTCGACGTTCAGCCCGCCGACATGGTCCATGTGCATGTGCGTGATCACGATATCGGTGATCGCGGCCAGGTCGATGCCGGCCGATTCCAGACGCATGACCGAGCGCCCGGCGCGCGTGAAGTATTCGAAGCCGTCGCCCACGCCCGAGTCGATCAGGATCAGACGGTCGCCGCTGCGCACGAGCGCGATGTTGAGCGCCCAGTCGAGCATGTCGCGTTGCAGGAAGCGGCCGTCGAACCATGCGTTGCGGTCCGCTTCGCTCACATTGGTCGACATGGTGGAAGTCGGCAGCGGCAGCACGCCGTCGCTGATCAGCACGACGTCGACCTCGCCGATGCGCACGGCGTAACGGGACGAGACGAGCTCGCCCGAACCTTCGTTGCCCAGGTGGGCGATGACGGGCTGGACGTTGCGGATGGGTGCGTTCATGTTCAGTAATCCTGTTCGTCGAGTGGGGATCGAGCCGCGCGACGCCGCGCGGTTCGCGAGCGCGATCGTGACGATCGCGCGCTTCGGTTCGACCTGATTTCGATCGAGCGTCGCCAGCGATTGTAGTGACGGCCGACATACGCCAACAGCGCTGCACGCGTGCACATCGTGTTGTCCGGGCGACAACAATCCGTCAGCGGGGCTTCGCCGCTCGAAATGCACATCGCCCGCCGTCCGTTGCCGGACGGCGGGCGATGCAATGGATGCCGTTTATGGGAAGCCGGGCGCCGCCGGCGCGCGGGTCAGCCCGGCTGGCCGGGAAGGGTGTCGCCGCGCAGCGAACACCCGCGCGTCTCGATCACCGCCAGCAGCGCGATCAGCCCGACCGCGCAGGCGGCCATCATGTAGTAAGCGGGGATCAGCGCGTTGCCGGTCTTGCCGATCAGCCAGTCGTTGACGATCGGCGCGGTGCCGCCGAACAGCGACGTCGACACGTTGTACGCGATCGCCATGCCCGCATACCGGACGTGGGTCGGGAACATCGCCGGGAACATCGCGGAAATGGTGGCGAGCTGCGGCACGTAGAGCACGCCGAGCACCGCGAAGCCGATGAAGGCGCCGAGCGGACCGTGCGTCATCAGCGTGAACATCGGCACGGCCGCGACGAACAGCCCGACGAGCGAGATCCACCACATCGTCTTGCGGCCGACGCGGTCCGACAGCCAGCCGGCGAACGGCAGCAGCACCATCATCGCGAGCATGCCGATCAGCGGAATCAGCAGCGACATGTTCTCGCTGACGCCGAGCTCCTTGTGCATGTAGGTCGGCATATACGCGAGCAGCACGTAGTTGACGACGTTCAACGCGACGACGAGCCCGCCGAGCAGCACCAGCGGCTTCGCATAGCGCACCAGCAGCAACCGGATCGGCAGCGCGGCGGCGACGTTTTTCTCGCGGCGGTGCGCCTGTTCCTCGAGTTCGCGGAACACCGGCGTTTCCTCGAGGCGCGAGCGCAGATAGAAGCCGATCAGGCCGAGCGGCGCCGCGACCAGGAACGGCAGGCGCCAGCCCCACGCATGCATCGCCGAATCGCCGAGCAGCAGCGCGAAGCCGAGCATCAGGAACGCGCCGAGCGAGAAGCCGGCGAGCGTCGCGAATTCAAGGAAGCTGCCGCACAGGCCGCGCCGCGAATCGGGCGCGTATTCGGCGATGAAGGTGGCTGCACCCCCATATTCGCCGCCGGTCGAGAATCCCTGCACCATGCGCAGCACGATCAGCGCGGCCGGGGCGAGCCAGCCGGCCGTCGCGTAGCTCGGCAGCAGGCCTACGAGCAACGTCGCGCCCGACATCGTCAGGACCGTCAGCGCGAGCACGCGCTTGCGGCCCAGCCGGTCGCCGAGCGGCCCCCAGAACAGGCCGCCGAGCGGGCGGATCAGGAACGAGATCGCGAACGTGCCGAGTGCGAACAGCGTCGCGCTCGCGGTGTTGCCGGGAAACAGCGCGGCGGAAATGTACGCGAGACCGTACGCGTAAATACCGTAATCGAACCATTCGGTCGCATTGCCGAGGGCGGCGGCCGCGATCGCGACCCGAGGCAGACAGTGCGGCTCGTCGCCGCGTTGGATGGTCGCGTCGTCGGGAGTCGACGACGCGGCGGAAACTGAAGTCCACGATGGCACGTATCGCATGAGGGATCCTCGCTATCAGCATGCGCCCGGGCGGGCGCCGACGAGGATCAAAGTAATCCCGCCAATTTGCGATGCCCGATGTCATAGGACGATGTGGGGATCGGGGTTTTCCCGTGCCGAGGCGGGCGGCCCGCGCAGGCCGCGGTTGGCGCTTCGCGGCGCCGGGCGGCGAACGGCGGTAAGCTGCGCGCTGCCGCGCAGGATTCGTCGGACCGTGCAGTGCGTGGCGTCCCTTTTTTCACCATTCATCAGGAGCGCATATCGTGGCGACTTACATCGTTTTTACGCGGGAAAGCACGCAGGACCAGCGCGAGCTCAACACCTATTCGAGCCAGGTCGGTGCGACCCTTGCCGGCCATCCGGTGAAGGTGCTCGCCGCATATGGGCCGCAGGAGATTCTCGAGGGGGACGGCCCGGAAGGCGTCGTGATCGTCGAGTTCCCGTCGAAGGAGGCCGCGCACGCGTGGTATCACGGCTCCGAATACCAGCGGGTCGTCCAGCACCGGTTCAAGGGCGCCCGCTATCGCGCGGTGCTGGTCGAGGGCGTCTGAGCGCGGCCGCGCGCCGTTACCGGACGTGCGGCTGCAACGCCCGCAACCAGTACGCGACGGCCACCGCCCCGCCGTCCGGCGTACCGATCGCCCGCTCGCCCAGATAGCTTGCCCGCCCCGCGCGCGGCGTCATGCGCGCCGTTTCCTGCGCACCTTGCTCGGCCGCTTCGACGGCCGCCGTCCATGCGCTCGGGGGATCGCGATCGCTGTCCAGCGCGCGGCCGAATGCGTCGACGGCCGGCACCAGCGCATCGAGCATCGTCCGGTCGCCCGCCCGCGCGCCGCCGAGTTCGCCGATCGAATCCACCGCCGCTCGGAATGCCGCGGCCCAGTCGCGCGGCGACGGCTCGGCGATATCGGCCAGCCGGCGCGACGCGCGCAGCAGCGCGGTCGCATAGAACGGCCCGGAACTGCCGGCGATCGCGCGGCGCAACGCGGCGCCGAGCGCCGCGAGCGCACCGGACGGCGTGCCGTACGCGGTGTCGGGCAATTCGAGGATCGCCTGCGCGGCGCGCCGCATGCTCGCGCCGAGATCGCCGTCGCCGGCTGCGGCATCGAGATCCGTCAGCGTCTGCTCGTGGTCGATCAGCGTCTGCGCCACGGCGTGCAGCGCCGGTTGCAGGCGCGCGGCCCACGCGCGGCCGGCCGCATCGAGCGGCGGCTGCGGCGCGTCCTGCGACGCGGTCGCGGCCACGCGGATCCGCGCGTTCACGAGGCCGCCGCCCGGCCATGCGCGCGCCTGCGTCGGTGCATCGAGCAGCGCCGCGCGCTCGTCGTTCAGCCGCAGCACCGAGATCGAACAGCCGGGCATGTTCAGCGCGGACAGGAACGTGCCGGCCCACGCGCGGGCGACGACGATCCCGCGCCGGCTCAGGTTGTCGAACGCGGCGCGTAGCATGATCGCGAGCTCCATGTCCGGCGTCGCGCCGAGGCCGTTGACGAACAGCGCAACGCGTTCGTCGCGATCGAGCACGAGATCGGCAACGATGCCCGACAACAGCGTGTCGGCCAGCGCATCGGCCGGCAGCGGCGCGCGGCGCTCGACGCCTTTCTCGCCGTGGATGCCGAGGCCCAGCTCGATCTCGTGATCGGCGAGGCTGAAGCCCGACTTGTCGGCGCCCGGGATCGTACAGCCGTCGAGCGCGACACCCATCGTGCCGAGCTCGGCCGCCGCGTCGCGCGCGATGCTCGCGACGCGGGCAAGCGGCAACCCGCGCGCGGCGGCAGCGCCCGCTAGCTTGTGGATCAGCACGGTACCGGCGATCCCGCGTCGCTGGCCGCGCTCGACGCGGCCGCGCAGCGACACGTCGTCGGCGACGATGACGGTTTCGACCGGAATGCCTTCCGCGCGCGCGAGCTCGGCGGCGAGCCCGAAATTGAGCCGGTCGCCGGTGTAGTTCTTCACGATCAGCAGCGCGCCGTTCGGGCCGGCGCTCGCGCGGATCGCGGCGAGCACGGCGTCGGTCGACGGCGACGTGAACACTTCGCCGCACACGGCCGCGCTCAACATCCCTTCGCCGACATAGCCGCCGTGCGCGGGCTCATGGCCGCTGCCGCCGCCGGACAGGATCGCGACCGGCCGCTGCGACGGCTCGGGCAGCGGCTGGCGGACGAGCACGTGCTCGTCGCCGAGGATCGCGAGATGCGGCGATTGCCGCGCGATGCCTTCCAGCATTTCTCGCACGACGTCGGACGGGCGGTTCACAAGCTTTTTCATGGCGACGGATTCCGGACGGGTGAACAGGGCTCGGCCGGGCGCGCACGCGCGCCGGACGACTTTCGTTTTCGTGTTGCGGAAGATCGTGCGTGACCGGTTGCCGTCGCCGACGGTCGCATGGCGGGCGACCGGCGCGGATCGGGCAACGAAGCGTACGCTTCGCGCCACGATACATCAGGTTCGAACGTTGCGACATGGATCGCGTTGCCATGGCGCCGGAGCGGAACGGCGGCGCGCGCTGGCGCCGCTACTTCAGCGCGGAGATCGCCTTCGCGCGAATCAGCCGCGCACGCAGCACGTTGCGGCTGATGCCGAGCAGCTGCGCGGCCCGGATCTGGTTGCGGTGACTGAATTCGAACGCGACACGCATTACCGTGTCCTCGATACGTTCGAACAGGTTGCCGTGCCCGCCGTCGAACAGGTCGCGCAGCGCGTGTTCGAGCGCTGCCTGCGCGTCGGCGGACGAATCGGCTGCCGGCGCGGAAACGGTCGGCAGGCACGGCGGCGCGATGTGCAGGTCGGTGTCCTGCAGCGCATCGTGGCGGCTCACCAGCAGCGCGTGATGGATCACGTTCTCCAGTTCGCGGATATTGCCGGGCCAGCCGTGTGCCTCGAGCCGGCGCTCGGCGCGCGCATCGATGCGGCGCGGCCCGTCGCCGAGCCGGTCGCGGTAAATGTCGAAGAAGTGGCGCGCGAGCGGCAGGATGTCGCCCGGGCGGTCGCGCAATGGCGGGACCGCGAGCTGCACGACGTTGAGCCGGTAGAACAGGTCGCCGCGAAACCGCCCGGCCGCGACCGCCTGCTGCAGGTCGACGTTGGTGGCCGCGACCACCCGTACGTCGACCGGAATGCCCGTGCGCGAACCGAGCCGCACGACCTCGCGCTCCTGCAGCACGCGCAGCAGCTTGACCTGCATCGCGAGCGGCAGGTCGCCGATTTCGTCGAGAAACAGCGTGCCGCCGTGCGCGGCTTCGAACCAGCCGGGCTTCGCGCTGAACGCGCCCGTAAACGCGCCTTTCTCGTGACCGAACAGTTCGCTGTCGACGAGCGTTTCGGAGAAGGCGCCGCAGTTCACCGCGACGAACGGCCCGTCGCGACGCGCACCGAGCGCGTGCACGTGGCGCGCGATCAGCTCCTTGCCGGTGCCCGTCTCGCCGACGATCAGCACGTTCGCGTCGCTCGGCGCGACGCGGCGAACCTGTTCGAGCAGCGCGAGCGAACGCGGATCCGCGAACACCAGCGCGTGCGCGCGGGCCGGCGCGTGACGTTCGGGCAACGTGAGCACCGGCGCCGCGTGCTCGGCGGGCTGAAGTCCGGCCGGGTCGCGGGACGCGGTGACGACGCGAAGGTTGAGCGGGCGCGGCGATGCGGAAATGGAAGTCATGGCGATGAACCGTTGGATGGCCGGGCAAAGCGGGCCCGTGCCGGCGGGCGCCGCGGTCTGGCTGCTGCGTAGTCAGCAGAGTGTTGAACGTTTCGCCGCGCGCGAAAAGCATCGATTTCTGATAACCAAAGCGCGATTGCTGCGGAACCTGCAATGGCGCGCACGAGCGGCGGTGCGACGACGTCCAAGCATCGAATTCGACGCTGGCGCGCGAGATGCGTTGCTGCCTGATCAGCAGTGCATCAGCAAATCCGCTGCGCACGGTTCATCGTGGTGCGGAATATCGATGTGACGCGTGAGTCGGGATGCTTGCCACTATCGCGCATTTGGCGGAACGCCAGTTCCGGCAGGCGATAGCGAAAAACTTCGTCATCCGGATGAAATTTCCTTCACGCATCCGCGCCAATGGCACGCTCCTTGCTGACCCGAACCGGTATCGCCGCACTGCACGCGGCTTCACCACGGGAACGCATCGCATGAGCCACCCCCTCAACGTCGTCGCGATATCGGGCAGCCTGCAGCGGCCGTCGCGCACGCTGGCGCTGACCGACGCGATCGTCGCGGCGCTCGGCGCCGCGCTGCCGATCGACGCGCGGCGGATCGAACTCGGCGAGATCGGCAGCCGGCTGGCCGGCGCGCTCACGCGCGCGCAGGTGCCGGCCGATCTGGATGCGCTGATTCGCGCGATCGAGACGGCCGATGCGCTCGTCGTCGCGAGCCCGGTGTATCGCGCGTCGTACACGGGCCTCTTCAAGCATCTGTTCGACCTCGTGCGCCACGACGCGCTCGTCGACGTGCCGGTGCTGCTCGCGGCCACCGGCGGTAGCGAGCGTCATGCGCTCGTGATCGACCACCAGCTGCGCCCGCTGTTCAGCTTCTTCCAGGCGCGCACGCTGCCGATCGGCGTGTACGCGTCCGAGGGCGATTTCGACCGGTACCAGATCGCCAGCCAGGCGTTGCGCGAGCGCATCGCGCTCGCCGTCGACCGCGCGGTGCCGCAACTGCGCCCGCACGCGCTTTCCGCCGCGGCCGCGTAAGCCGCTTTTTCGTTTCCCCTTCGACCAGGACATTTTCATGAGCCTTCCCGACCCTTCCGCCGACGGCGTCAAATTCGCGTACTGGGTGCCGAACGTCAGCGGCGGCCTCGTCGTCAGCACGATCGAGCAACGCACCGACTGGAGCCTCGAATACAACCAGAAGCTCGCGCGCACGGCCGAAGCGGCCGGCTTCGACTATGCGCTGAGCCAGATCCGCTTCACGGCCGGCTACGGCGCCGAATACCAGCACGAATCGGTGTCGTTCAGCCAGGCGCTGCTGCATGCGACGACCAAGCTCAAGGTGCTCGCGGCGATCCTGCCGGGGCCGTGGCATCCGGCCGTGGTTGCGAAGCAGCTCGCGACGATCGATCACATCTCGAACGGGCGCATCGCGATCAACGTCGTGAGCGGCTGGTTCAAGGGCGAATTCACCGCGATCGGCGAGCCGTGGCTCGAGCACGACGAACGCTATCGGCGCTCGAAGGAATTCATCCAGGCCCTCAAGGGCATCTGGACGCAGGACAACTTCACGTTCAAGGGCGACTTCTACCGCTTCAACGATTACACGCTGAGCCCGAAGCCGTTGCAGAAGCCGCATCCGGAAATCTTCCAGGGCGGCAGCTCGCGCGCGGCGCGCGACAACGCGGCGAGCGTGTCGGACTGGTATTTCACGAACGGCAATACGCCGGAGAACCTGAAGGCGCAGATCGACGACATTCGCGCGAAGGCGGCCGCGAACAACCATCGCGTGCGCATCGGCGTCAATGCGTTCGTGATCGCGCGCGACACCGAGGAAGAAGCGCGGGCCGTGCTCGAC
The DNA here is from genome assembly GCF_001534535.1 of Burkholderia sp. MSMB1459WGS. Lineage (NCBI taxonomy): Bacteria > Pseudomonadati > Pseudomonadota > Betaproteobacteria > Burkholderiales > Burkholderiaceae > Burkholderia > Burkholderia sp. MSMB1459WGS. The sequence goes on along the minus strand of NZ_LPMU01000069.1, from coordinate 110,641 downwards.
GACATCATCCGGCATGCGCACGTCGAAGCCGTGCACGCGTTCGGCGATGCGGTGAAGGAGGCCGGCAAGGCGTCGCCCGAAGGCGAGGGCAACTGGGCGAAATCGACGTTCGAGGATCTCGTGCAGTACAACGACGGCTTTCGCACGAACCTGATCGGCACGCCGCAGCAGATCGCCGAGCGGATCGTCGCGCTGAAGGCGATCGGCGTCGATCTCGTGCTGGCCGGCTTCCTGCACTTCATCGAGGAAGTGGAATACTTCGGCCGGCGCGTGCTGCCGCTCGTGCGCGAACTGGAGGCGCGGCGGCAGGCCGTTGCCGCGTGACGCCTGTCCGACGCACGCGCGCGGCCTGCGATCGCGCAGGACCGCGCGGCGGCGTGACGTTCACACGACGCCCGCCAGCCTCGATGCCTCGATCACCATCTGCACGCCGAGACTGCCGAGGATGATGCCCATCGCCCAGCGCTGCGCGAGCAGCAGCGTCGGGCGGCCGTGCAGGAACGTCGCGAGGCCGCTCGAGCAGAGCGCCACCAGCCCGTTGGCGGACGCGAACGCGGCGATCAGCAGCGAGCCGAGAAACAGCGACTGGCCGAACACGCTGCCTTGCCCGTAATCGATGAACTGCGGCAGCAGCGACACGAACAGCATCGCGAGCTTCGGGTTCAGCACGCTGGTCGTCGCGCCCATCGCGAGCAGCCGCAGCGGCTGCTCGGTGGGCAGCGCCTTCACCTCGAACGGCGAGCGGCCGCCGGGCCGCACCGCCTGCCATGCGAGGTACAGCAGATAGGTTGCCCCGACCGCGCCCAGCACGCTGCCCGCATAGGGCACGCTCATGAACAGCGTCGTGATGCCGAATGCGGCGGCGAACATGTAGAACAGGTAGCCGATCATCACGCCGGCGAGCGAAATGAGCCCGGCCGCCCGCCCCTGCGCGATCGAGCGCGACATCACGTAGACCATGTTCGGCCCCGGCGTGACCGCGAGCATGCCGCCGATGACGAGAAACCCGTAGAGCGATCCGGACGTGTGCATGTTTTCCGCTTCCTGCATCGAATGAGTGCTGATGGCGTCGATTGTCCGGCGATGGAGGTGAACAGTAAAACGGGATAAACTGAATCGATTGATCAGTTTTTATGAATCGACATGAAGAAGCTCGACCTCGATGTGCTCGCGATGGTGGTGGCCGTCGCGGAATCCGGATCGTTCGCGCGGGGCGCGCAGGCCGTGCACCGGTCGCCGTCGGCGGTGAGCATGCAGATCAAGACGTTGGAAGACGCGCTCGGCAAGCCGCTGTTCATCCGCGACACGCGCAACGTGACGGCGACCGACGACGGCAGGATGCTCGCCGATTACGGCCGCCGGATGCTCGCGATGCGCGACGAGGCGTGGGCGTCGGTCGTGCGTCCGGAGATGCGCGGCCGCGTGACGATCGGCGTGCCCGACGACTACATCTCGTCGCTGCTGCCGCAGGTGCTCGGCAAGTTCGCCGCGATGCATCCGCGCGTGGAAGTGCGCGTGATCGGCCAGCCGAGCAGCGCGCTCGTGCCGATGCTGAAGGACAACACGGTCGACCTCGCATGCCTCACGCGAATCAAGGGCGTGACGGGCGAGCTGATCCGGATGGAGCCGCTCGTCTGGGCCGGCTCGGCGAAACGCGACGTGTGGGAAGAGCGGCCGCTGCCGGTGGCGTTTTTCACGCACGGCGGCAGCATGGCCCGCGATCACGCGGTCAGGGCGCTGAACCGGCGGAAGATTCCGTACCGGATGTCATACGAAAGCCCGAGCTTTCTCGGCCTGCTCAGCATGGTCGAGGCCGGCCTCGCCGTCGCGCCGCTCGCGCGCTGCTGCGTGCCCGATCACTTGTTGCAGCTGACGGAGAGCCACGGGCTGCCGTCGCTCGGCGAACTCGAGGTCGTGCTCGCCCGCAGCGCGCAGTCCGCGCGCCCGCCGTGCGACTACCTCGCCGAGCAGATTCTCGGCGAATGGCGCGCCTGACCGGCCCGTCGCCGGCGGCGCGTCAGCACGACGTCAGCAGCCATTCGCGGAAGGCGACGAGCGACGGCAGCGCTTCGTTGCCCGGCGGGTAGACGAGGTAATAGCTGCGCTGGCTGGTAATCGCGTCGCCGATCGAGTCGAGCTCGCCACGGCCCAATTCGTCCTCCACGAGCACCTTCGGCACCAGCCCGATCCCCATTCCGGCATGCACGGCCTGGATCAGATGCGACGTCAGCTCGAAACTCGGGCCGATGCGCATCTTGCGATGATCGAGCCGATAGTGCGAGAACCACTCGGCCCAGGCCTGCTGATTGCTCGTCACGCCCAGCAGCGTCTGCTTCGCGGCCCAGGCCGGCGTGCGCGCGTCGGCCTTGCGGCCGCTGCCCGTGGCGGGCGGCGCGATCGCGATCAGGAACTCGTTGTACAGCCGGTGCGCATGCAGGCCCGGCCAGTCGCCGGCGCCGACGGTGATCGCCGCGTCGAGGTCGTCGTTGAGGAAATCGATCGCGCCGATTCGCGAATGAAGGTGCACGGTCACGCCCGGGTGTGCGGCATAGAAGCCGTGCAGGTGCGGCAGCAGCCATTTCGACCCGAAGGTCGGCAAGGTGGCCAGCCGGAGCGAGCCGGCGCCCGCCCGATGCGACATCGCCTGCAACGTCGCGCCGCGGATGCGCCCGAGCGCGCCGGTCAGCTCGCCGAAGTAGCGGCGGCCGACGTCGGTCAGCTTGACCGAGCGGCCCTCGCGCCGGAACAGCGGCACGCCGAGCTGATCCTCGAGCGTCTGGACCTGCCGGCTGATCGCGCTCTGGCTCAGCGACAGCTCCTCGGCCGCGCGCGTATAGCTTTCATGCCGCGCGGCGGCCTCGAACACGAGCAGCAGCGACATCGAGGGGGTGAGGCGGCGGTAATTCATGAATTTTATGCAAGCTTCGCCGAGGGAGAATTCGTTTGTTTATGACGGAGTATCGAAAGATACTGGAATTCCCGGTTGCACGGAAACTTGCCAAAAAATCATGTTTCGGTGCGCACGAACCGGCCCGCTCCACCCACATTGCGTTTGTGCCCCATGTCGATCGTCCCGTTGCCTCGCCCCGCCAGCCCGTCCACGAACGTTTACCGCGATTTTCTCGCCGCGCTGCAGGCGGCCGGCTTCGCCGGCGAAATCCGTACGGATCACGCGAACCGCACCGTGCAGGCCACCGACAACTCGATCTACCAGCGCCTGCCGCAGGCGGTGATCTGCCCCGCGCATACGGACGACGTCCAGCTGCTGGCCCGGCTGCTGGCCGAGCCCGCGCACCGCGACGTCGCGGTGGCCGCGCGCGGCGGCGGCACCGGCACCAACGGGCAGTCGCTGACCGACGGCATCGTCGTCGACCTGTCTCGGAACATGAACCGGATCCTCGAAATCGACGTCGCGCAGCGCTGGGTGCGCGTGGAGGCGGGCGTCGTCAAGGATCAGCTCAATGCGGCGCTGAAGCCGCACGGGTTGTTCTTCGCGCCGGAGCTGTCCACGTCGAATCGTGCGACCGTCGGCGGGATGATCAACACCGACGCCAGCGGGCAGGGTAGCTGCACGTACGGCAAGACGCGCGATCACGTGCTCGAACTCGATTTCGTGCTGATGGGCGGCGAACGGCTGCACAGCGGCGCGCTCGACGATGCGGAGCTGGAACGCCGCTGTGCGCGGCAGGACCGCGTCGGCAACGTGTATCGCACCGCGCGGCGCATCCGCGACGACAAGGCGGCGCTGATCGACGCGAAGTTTCCGAAGCTCAACCGCTGCCTGACCGGCTACGACCTCGCGCACCTGCGCGAACCGGACGGCCGTTTCAACCTGAACAGCGTACTGTGCGGCGCGGAAGGGTCGCTCGGTTTCGTCGTCGAGGCGAAGCTCAACGTGCTGCCGATCCCGAAGTTCTCGGTGCTGGTCAACGTGCGTTATGCGGGCTTCATGGACGCGCTGCGCGACGCGCGCGCGCTGCTCGAACACCGGCCGCTGTCGATCGAGACGGTCGACTCGAAGGTGCTGATGCTCGCGATGAAGGACTTCGTGTGGAGCAGCGTGGCCGAGTATTTTCCGCAGGACGACGCGCGCCCGACGCTCGGCATCAACCTGATCGAATTCAGCGGCGACGACGAACACGACGTCGATGCGCGCGTGCGCGCGTTCGTCGAGCATCTGCGCACCGATACGAGCGTGGAGCGTCTCGGCCATACGCTGGCGGCCGGCGACGATGCGGTGAAGCGCGTGTATGCGATGCGCAAGCGCGCGGTCGGCCTGCTCGGCAACGTGCAGGGCGAGGCGCGCCCGCAACCGTTCGTCGAGGACACCGCGGTGCCGCCCGAGAACCTCGCCGCGTACATCGCCGAATTCCGCGCGCTGCTCGACGGCCACGGGCTGCAGTACGGGATGTTCGGCCACGTCGATGCGGGCGTGCTGCACGTGCGCCCGGCGCTCGACATGAAGGATCCGAAGCAGGCGGCGCTGGTGCGGCCCGTGTCGGACGCGGTGGCCGAACTTACGCAGCGTCACGGCGGCCTGCTGTGGGGCGAGCACGGCAAGGGCGTGCGCTCCGAATATGCGCCGGCGTTTTTCGGCGAGCTGTATCCGTCGCTGCAGCAGTTGAAGGCCGCATTCGATCCGCACAACCAGTTCAACCCGGGCAAGATCGCGACGCCGCCGGATCGCACGCTGCGATTGCTGAAGATCGACGAGGTGCCGACGCGCGGCGATCACGACCGGCAGATCGACGAGCGCGTGTGGCAGAGCTACGGCACCGCGATGCATTGCAACGGCAACGGCGCGTGCTACAACTTCGATCCGGACGACGCGATGTGCCCGTCGTGGAAGGCGACGCGCGAACGCGTGCAGTCGCCGAAAGGGCGTGCGTCGCTGATGCGCGAATGGTTGCGCCTGCAAGGGCAGGCCGGCGTCGACGTCGTCGCGGCGGCGCGCACGCGGCAACCGGTCCTGCGCGGCCTGGTCGAGCGCTGGCGCAACAGCCGCAACGCCCGCCGTGGCGACACGGATTTCTCGCACGAGGTGTACGACGCGATGGCCGGATGCCTCGCATGCAAGTCGTGCGCGGGACAGTGTCCGGTCAAGGTCAACGTGCCCGAGTTCCGCTCGCGCTTTCTCGAGCTGTATCACCAGCGCTACCTGCGGCCGCTGCGCGACTACCTGATCGGCTCGCTCGAATTCACGATGCCGTGGATGGCGCGCGTGCCCGCGCTGTACAACGGGCTGATGGGATCCGGCTGGGTGCGGGCGCTGCTCGAGCGTCAGGTCGGCATGGTCGACAGCCCGCTGCTGAGCCGCTTCGATCTCGCGGCCGTGATCCGCGCGTGGCGCGTGAAGCCGGCCGACCCGCATGCGCTCGCCGCGCTGAGCGATGCGCAGCGCGCGCGCAGCGTCGTCGTCGTGCAGGATACGTTCACGCGCTATTTCGATACCGAGCAACTGGCGACGCTGATCGAGCTGGCGGCGCGCCTGGGCTATCAGGTGTGGCTCGCGCCGCTCGCGCCGAACGGCAAGGCGCTGCACGCGCAGGGCTTTCTGCAAGCCTTCGCGAAGGCGGCGATCCGAAACGCGACGCAACTGGCCGCGCTGGCGCGCTCGGGCGTCGCGCTGGTCGGCCTCGATCCGGCGATGACGCTCACGTATCGGCAGGAATACCTGAAGGTGACGGGGCTCGCCGACGTGCCGAAGGTCGCGCTGCCGCAGGAGTGGCTGCTGGATGCGCTGCCGCAAGCCGGTGCGGGTGGGGCGACGGTTTCATACCGGTTGTTGCCGCATTGCACCGAGAAAACCAATGCGCCGGACAGCGGCAAGCAATGGGCGCAGGTGTTCGCGCGTCGCGGGCTGCGCCTGCAGGTTCAGGCGGCCGGGTGTTGCGGGATGTCGGGCACGTACGGGCACGAGGCGCGCAATCTCGCGACGTCGAAGACGATCTATGCGCAGTCGTGGGCCGCGCACGTCAATGCGCCGGACGAGGAGGGTGAAGCGCTGGCGACCGGGTATTCGTGCCGCAGCCAGGTGAAACGCCTGTCGTCGAAACAGGTGCGCCATCCGTTGCAGGCGCTGCTCGACCATGTGCGGGCGGTGGGGTGACGACGGGGCGGTGCGGGCCGAGCGGCCCTTGAGGCGGCGACGATCGAGCGTCGAGCGGCAATCCCCGTGCCGCTGTCGACCTTCGCCGGCGCTGGTCAGGCGTCGGCTTTCGCCGCTTTCCGCGACCGCGATTTGTCCGCTGCGGGAAGCACGCCGACGCCGCGCGGCCGTTTCGGCTCGATCCGCATTTGCCGGATCACGCGCCGGAAGTCGATCTCGTGCGCGGCCAGCGTACCGATCAGTTTCGCGATGACCGCGAGGTGGGAAGGGACGGTGCCCTTGCTCGAATAGTTCGTGATGGAGCTTTCGTTCATCCGGATCAGGCGGGCGAACTCGCGCGCCGTCAACTGCGCCTTCTTCAACTCCTGCTGGAATTCCGCATACGCCATTGCACACATGATGCTTCGTCTCCGTGAATCAGAATTCGTCCCGCGCGGCGCCGGCGCCGACGGGTGGCGTTCCCGTCGTGCCGGCGCCGCGTCGGGTTACATCTTCACCTGGTCGAGGAAGGTCTTCTTGCCGCTCTTGTAGCCGTAGATCGAGATGACCCCGTGCGTCAGGTCGCCCTTCGAGTCGAACGTCGTCGTGCCGATCACGCCGTCGTACTTCGTCGCCGGCATCGCCGCGAGGATCTTCGCCGGGTCGGTCGAGTTCGCACGCTTCATCGCGTCGACCGCGATATAAACCGCGTCATACGCGAACGGTGCGTCGAACTTGATGCCCTGGTTGAAGCGCTTCTGGTACTTCGCGAGGAAGCTCGCGCCGCCCGGCATCTTCTCGAGCGCAGCGCCGGCCTGCGAGCACAGCACGTTGTCGGCCGCCGGGCCGGCCAGTTCGGCCAGCGAATCGGTGCACACGCCGTCGCCGGACAGGATCTTCGCGCGCAGGCCGAGCTGCTTCGCCTGCTTGGCGAGCGGGCCGCCGGTGGCGTCCATGCCGCCGTACATGATCGCATCGGGGTTTTCGCCCTTGACCTTCGTCAGGATCGCGCGGAAGTCGACCGCCTTGTCGTTGGTCGCGTCGTGCGACAGCACCTTCAGGCCGAGCGCTTTCGCCTTCTTCTCGAACTCGTTCGCAAGGCCCTGGCCGTATGCGGTCGAATCGTCGATCACCGCGACGCTCTTCACGCCCTTCGACTGCGCATAGCTCGCGAGCGCCGGGCCCTGCTGCGCATCGGTCGCGACGACGCGGTAGGTCGTCTTGAAACCCTGCTGCGTGTAGGTCGGGTTCGTGGCCGACGGCGAGATCTGCACGATGCCCGCATCGCTGTAGATTTTCGATGCCGGGATCGACGTGCCCGAATTCAGGTGGCCGATGACGGCGACGACCTTGTCGTCGACGAGCTTCTGCGCAACCTGTGTCGCCTGGCGCGGGTCGGCCGCGTCATCCTGCGCGTCGAGTTGCAGCGTGATCTTCTTGCCGCCGATCGTCAGGCCCTTCGCATTGATTTCCTCGACCGCGAGGCGCGCGCCGTTCTCGTTGTCCTTGCCGAGGTGCGAGATGCCGCCCGTCGTCGGTTCGACGCTGCCGATCTTCACGACCTGGTCGGCCATCGCGCTCGACGCGGCCGCGAATGCGGCGGCAGCCAGTGCAACGGTGATCAGGGGTTTGCAGCGCATGCCGACAGTGCTTCGTTCCATCTGCCATCTCCGAATTGAATGTCTTTCTATTGACGTCTCGACCGGCCGGCCGCGGGCCGGGGCGATCGGACGATTTTCCATACCCGTCACGGGCGTCGCTTGCATGGTGTCCGGCCGGGTGACCTGCCGCCCGGGCGAGCGGGCGGGTGCCGCACGCCATGCAATTCGTATGAATATATCGGAACCCGCTTCTGCGTGCTGCGGCGCACCGCATGGCGGACCGTTGCGGCATGCGCCGGCGCGCGGATGTCGAGGCTTCCGGATACCGGAAATCATGCGCCGCAGCGGCCCCCGGATTGCGGTTCGCTGTCGTCGGCCTTACGGCCGCATCCATTATTCGGCCGGTCGCCACGGCGAAGCCATGGACACTGGCGCACGGTCAATCGGGAACTGTTCGGTCGATTTGTCTGCACAGTTTGGTCAATGGCGAATGGCGTATCCGGTTTCATGGTCGTCTCGATCGAGTGCGATCGCCGTCGTTATGCAACTAACGGTCAAGTTCGGCCGCGCCGGCGAGTGGGTGCCGATTACACCGACCGAACCGTCCATCGAGATCGGCAGAAACCGGGGCGTTTTGGGGCCGGCGTCGCGGCAAATCCGGACCGTCGCGTCGGCCGCGCGCAATTCGCCGCACGCGCAACCTTACGACCGTCCGCGCAATGCGACGACGATCACGCCTGCAATCGCCAGCAGGCCGCCGCACGCCGTCGCGATGCCCGGCCGCTCGCCGGTCAGCACCACCGACAGCAGCGTCGCGACCGCCGGCGTCAGGTAGAGAAAGTTGGCCGCGCGCGCCGCGCCGAAGTAGCCGAGCGCGAAGGTCCAGGTCGCGTAACCGAGCGCGGCGGGAAAGACGCCGAGTACGACGACGGCCAGCGCCGTGTCGCGCGACCCGCCGCCGAGCGACACGAGCGCGCCGGGCAGCCAGGGCACGAGCAGGATCGCGCCGGCCAGCAGCGTGTAAGCGGTGCACGGCAGCGCGCCGTACACGGGAATCAACCGCCGCTGCAACACGAAATAGCTGGCCGAACACAGCGCCGCGCCGAGGATCAGCGTGCTCCCCGAGCCGAGGACGAGGCCGCCGGGCTGCCCTTGCGCGATCACCGCGATGCCGGCGAGGCTGACGAGCGAACCGAGCCAGCCCCAGCGATTGAAGCGCTCGCGCAGAAACACGGCGGCCAGCAATGCGGTGAAGATCGGCAGCGTGTTCACGATGAAACTTGCCGCGCCGGCCGACACGGTCTGTTCGCCGGTATTGAGCAGCGCGTTGTAGAGGGCGATGCCGAGCAGGCCGCACGCGAGAAAGCGCCACGCATCGCCTTTCGCCGGCAGCGGCGGCCGTCGCCATGCGAGCCACGCGATCACGAGCAACGCGGCGGTCGCGAAGCGCGCGGCCGCGAGCTGCAGCGGCGCGAGGCCGTGCAGGCCGATCCGGATGAACGGGAACGCGGACGCCCACGAAACGATCGTGAACGCGACCGCGGCTGCCGCGACGAGCGGTTGTCGCGCGCCGCGCGACGTCGGTGACGAAAGGGTATTCATGCGGCAATGATGCGGCGTGGCGAGATGTTAAGCTAGCGCACAGATCAACACCCGGATATGAATATGGCTCACAGCTCGGGGCCGCGGCGGCCCGACGGCTCGGCGCGTGCGCGTCAGGCGGCCGGCGGGCTGTCGGTCGCCGCGCCGATGCCGGGCCCGCGGCCGCCGCTCGCGAGCCTGGAGACGGTCTGCACGGTGGCGCGCGAGGGTTCGTTTCTCGCGGCGGCCAACGTCTCCGGCGTCACGCACGGCGCGATCAGCCGACGGGTAGCCGCCGTGGAAAACTGGCTCGGGATGGCGCTGTTCGAACGGCATGCGCGCGGCGTGCGCCTGACGCCGGACGGGCAGCGCTTCGTCGGCCGCATCGAGCAGGCATTCGCGATCATCGACGGCGCGGCCGATCAGTGGCGCACGCCGCGCACGCCGCGGCTGGTGCGAATGAGCGTGGTGCCCGCATTCGCGCAGCTGTGGCTGCTGGAGCGGCAGCAGGCGCTCGAGAGCGAAGCGCCCGCGTTGCGCATCGAGCTCGGCATCGAACTGCGCAACGTGGATATCGCGGGCGGCGAAGCGGATCTGTCGATCCGGTACGGGCGCGGCAACTGGCGTCGGCTCGACACCCGCCCGTTCATGCCGGAGCGGCTCTATCCGGTCGCGCATCCGCGGCTCGCCGCGCAACTGGCCAGGATGCGCCGCGCAACGGGCGACGCCGCGCTGCTCGACATGCCGTTGCTGCACGATTCCGACGTGACCGGCTGGCGCACGTGGTTCGATGCGCTCGGCGTTCCGTTCAAGCCGCGTGCGCAGGATCGCCGGTTCGAGGATTACAACCTCGTGCTGGCGGCGGCCGAAGCGGGGCTGGGCGTGGCGCTTGCGCGAACGCCGCTGGCGGATGCGTATCTGCAGCGCAGCGCGCTCGTGCGCGTGAGCCGTCACGAGGTCGATTCGCCGCTCAGCTATCACTTCGTGCATGCGAAAGGCGAGAATCGGCCGGAGGTCCTCGCGTTGATGGAACGGATGGTGAAGGCGCTGCGGTAGCGCGCACCCGGCGGTTCGCGGAGGCGGCCGCCCGTTCCGTTCGTTCGGCCCCGGACGCCGAATCGTTACAATGCAGCCGCGGAAAACGGCGAGATCGCCGCAGTGAAGCGGAATCGCGCCTTTGCCCGACGGCAGGGCAATCACCAACCATTGCAGTACGGGTTCAAATTTGCACAAAAGGGAACCGATGAATAGACCAGACAAATCGTCGAAAGCGCGTGCGGCGCTGGATCAACTTTTTTCCGGCCTGGCGCCTGCGGACGCGAAGCGCGCATCGCCGCGTCCGGGCAATCCGTTCGAAGCGGACGACGAGGTGTCGAGTGCATCCGGCGGTCGCGGCGGGGTGGAAGTCACGCTGTCGACCCGCATCCAGCTGCGCGGTTATCCGAGCGCCGACGCGTTCATGAAACGCATGGCCGAAGCGTGGGGCCTCGAGTGGGGCACCTACGACAGCGTCCGCGCGGTGGCGACGCTGCCTGCCGGATGGCGCTCCCGCCGGCTTCCGGAAGTCACGCAGATCGTCGACGAACGCGACGTGCTGCGCGCCGAGAGCAGCCTGCAGGGCGGCGAGATGTCGTATCTGAAGGTGTATCCGCGCTACTACATCGATGCGCGCAAGCGTTTCGGCTGGACGAAGTCGTCGAAGGCATCCGACGATCCGGATCTCGACGGCCCCGACTGGAACTGCTTCGTGGTCGATCGGGAAAAGTCCGTCGAAGTGCATGAGCTGACGACGTCGTCGTTGAAGGCCGACATGGACAATGCCCGGGCGACGCTGCTGAAATGGCTCGACGAGCACTATCCGAAACATCGCGACCCGTTTGCGTACTGGTCGGACTGCGAAGGGGCGTCGTAAGCCGCGCTGCACGGCGGCTCGTTCGATGCATCGACGGGGCCGCCACGAGGACGACCATTGAAACAAGCGAGTGTGATCCCGATGCTCTGGGCGGCGTTCGGCGCAGCGATCGGATCGACCGTCGTCGAGTTGCTGCTCTGGGCAATCGCCGGCGATGACGCCGTCCGGAATCTGTTGCGCGATGCGCGCCTCACGGCCGCGATCGTGATGGGGCGAAGCGTGCTCGATACGTCCGGCGGTTTCGATCCGCTGGTCATGGGCGTGGCGACGCTCGTGCACGCGGCGCTTTCGCTCGTCTATGCGGGCGCGCTGGTACGGCTGCTCCACGGGCTGTCGTGCGTGGCCGCCGTGTTCGCGGGCGGCGCGTTCGGGCTCCTGCTGTACGGCGTGAACCTGTACGGCTTCACGGCGATCTTTCCGTGGTTCATCCCGGTTCGCGGCGCGATCACGCTGATCGCACATCTGGTATTCGGGATCACGGCCGCAGTTGTCTACTGCGTTGCCGGACGTCACGCTACACGCTGATCCCGGCATCGATCGCCGCGGGCACTGCCACCGTCGTCCGTCTTGTGATCCCTGGAATGACCTGCGGCGATCGTCCTGCGACGTGACGATCAGAACTTGTGGCGAATGCCGACGATCGCGAGTTCCTGTGTATCGGTGCCGGCGTTCACGCCGTACGAGCCGACCGATGCGGCCGCCTTCACGGTCGCCCCGCTCGCGTTGAGCGTGTTGCCGCTCGCCTTCTGATAGCCGAACAGCGCATACAGGTCGGTGCGCTTCGACAGGGCGTAATCCGCGCCGAGGTTGACCTGGTTGTAGTGCGCGGAAGCCGGGCCCGTCAGCGACGTGTAGTTGTAGCCGACGCCCGCGCGCAATGCCGGCGTGAACTGCCAGTTGAAGAATGCCGAACCGTTGTTGAACTTCGCGTTCTGGCTGAATGCCGATAGCGTGTCCGCGCCGTACTGCGTATTCGAATACGCGAGGCCGAAGGTCGCCGGCCCGGCCACGTACTGGCCGGCCACGCGCACGATCTGGATCGACTTCGCACTCGAGAAGCCCTGGTTGATCACGGTATTGAACAGCGTGTCCGAACTGCTCGACCACGTGCGCACGCCACCCGCAACCGTCGTGCCGCCGTTCGCGTAGAAGTAGCCGGCGCCGAGCGACAGCGGGCCGTTCGCGTAGCTCGCGCCGAAGCTGTACGTACGGCCGCTGCCGGTCGCGCCCGCGACGCCGCCGAAGCCGTACAGGGCCGCGAACTGGAAGCCGGAGATCAGCGGGCTCGTGTATTTCACCGAGTTGCTGACGCGCAGGCTGTTGTCGTAGTTGTCGAGATCGCCCGGCGTCGCAAATACGCCGCCGAAGTAGTTGTCTTGCGTGAGGCCTTGCACGAGATCCACGACCGGGTCGTACTGGCGGCCGAGCGTCACGGTGCCGTACGTGCTGCTCGCGAGACCGACGACGGCCTTGCGGCCGAATTCGCGCTGGCCCTGGCCGAGCGCCCCGGTGCCGATGTTGAAGCCGTTCTCGAGCTGGAACAGTGCGGACAGGCCGCTGCCGAGATCCTCGACGCCGCGCAGCCCCCAGCGGCTGCCCGACAGGTTGCCGCTGCTGAACTTCACGAGGCTCGCCGCGTTGCTGCCGTTCGCGTTCTGCGCGTTGTGGACGTACGCGATGCCCGCGTCGGCGATGCCGTACAGCGTGACGCTGCTTTGTGCGTGGGCGCCCGCGGCGACGAGCGCGGCCGGCAGCGCGAGCAGTGCGAATGACCGGATCTGTTTCATGGTTGGATTCCCCCGTTGGTCGATTGGTCTGACGAGTCGGTGCACGATACGGACGGCACGGCGTCAAGGGAACCAATAAATTGTCGGATCGTTATGAGGCGGCGCGGCGATGGATGCGCGCGCAACGGATCGACGAGCGGCGCGCGGATAGCGTGTGCATCGCACACGTGCCGCGCGATCCGACGCGCCAGGTCAGTGGCGCGCGTCGCCCGGTGCGAACAGGCGCGGCTGCGCCGCGTTCAATGCGTCGTCCGCCTCTGGCTGCCACGGAAAAATTCCGTTGCGGTCGGGCCACAGCAACTGCACGCACGGGAAGTCGTCGTTGCCGTAGAACCAGCGGTTCCAGCCGAGATGGGCTTCGTAGTGTTTCTTCTCGACCGGCATCAGCAGCGCGTTCGCGTTGCCGTAGACGGCGGCCGTGACTTCGCCGACCGGTGGCGGCGTACCGGCCGCGACCTTCCGGTAGACGTCCCACAGCACGTCATGGACGATGCGTGGCGGCAACGAGAAAACGATGATTTCGGGGAAACCGTGGTTGACCCACAGCCCGGTCGTGAACGAGAAACCCGGCGCGTCGCCTTCTGCGAATACTTCCGTACGGAACCATCCGTGCTCGCGAATCTGATGCACGAAGCGCTGCTCGTCTTCCTCGAGCACCGAATCGGGCGCATCGAGCGCGGTCGCGATATCCGGTCGCGTGGTCATGGGAGCTCCTTGGGCCGGTCTATTGCACCACGTCTTCCGCTTCCGCCGTTTCGCCGAGGAACCCGCCGCTCTGGTGCGCCCACAGCGCCGCGTAAATGCCGCCCGCCTGCAGCAACTGCTGGTGCGTGCCTTCCTCGACGATGCGGCCTTCGTCGAGCACGATCAGCCGGTCCATCGCGGCGATCGTCGACAGCCGGTGCGCGATCGCGATCACCGTCTTGCCGCGCATCAGACTGTCGAGGCTGCGCTGGATCGCGACTTCGACCTCGGAGTCGAGCGCGCTGGTCGCTTCGTCGAGCACGAGGATCGGCGCGTCCTTGAGCATCACGCGCGCGATCGCGACGCGCTGCCGCTGGCCGCCCGACAGCTTCACGCCGCGCTCGCCGACTTCGACGTCGTAGCCGCTGCGGCCATGGCGGTCGCGCAGCCGGCCGATGAACTCGGCCGCTTCCGCGCGCACGGCCGCATCCTGCATTTCGCGTTCGGTTGCGTCGGGGCGGCCGTACAGCAGGTTTTCGCGCATCGTCCGGTGCAGCAGCGACGTATCCTGCGTGACCATCCCGATCGCGCCGCGCAGGCTGTCTTGCGTCACGTGTGCGATGTCCTGCCCGTCGATCCGGATCGTGCCGCCGCCGACGTCGTAGAAGCGCAGCAGCAGGTTCACGAGCGTCGACTTGCCGGCACCCGAGCGACCGATCAATCCGATCCGCTCGCCGGGCCGGATCGTCAGGTTCAGCCCGTCGAATACCGCGCGATCGTTGTCCTCGTGTGCGAACTGCACGTTGTCGAACACGATTTCGCCGCGCTGCACCGCGAGCGGCTTCGCATCGGGCGCGTCGACCACGCTGCGCACCTTCGTCAACGTGTTGATGCCGTCCTGGATCGTGCCGACATTCTCGAACAGCTCGGTCATTTCCCACATGATCCAGTGCGAGTAGCTCGACAGGCGCAGCGCCATCGCGATCACGGCGGCGACCACGCCCGCGCTCGCCTCGCCGTGCATCCACAACGCGAGTGCGAGCCCGGCCGAGCCGACCAGCAGCAGCGTCGACAGCAGGTGGTTGACGATCTCGAACGCGCTGACGAGCCGCATCTGCGCGTCGCCGGTCGCCTTGAACGCTTCCATCGCGCGCCGCGCGTGGTCGGCTTCGCGCCGCGTATGCGAGAACAGCTTCACGGTCGTGATGTTCGAATACGCGTCGGTGATGCGGCCCGTCATCAGCGCGCGCGCGTCGGCTTGCCGGCTGCCGACCGCGCCCAGGCGCGGCACGAAATACGCGCACGCCGCGCCGTAGCCGAGTGCCCACAGCGCGAGGGGAATCATCAGCCGCCAGTCGAAGCTGGCGGCGAGCACGAGAATGCCGATCAGGTAGGCCGTGACGCCGATCACGACGTCGACCGACATGAACAGCGCGTCGCGCACCGCGAGCGCGGTCTGCATGATCTTGGTCGTCACGCGGCCCGCGAACTCGTTCGCGTAGAACGACAGGCTCTGGTCGAGCATCAGCCGGTGAAACAGCCAGCGCAGCCGCATCGGGAAGTTGATCGCGAGCACCTGGTGCTTGACCATCGTATGCAGCGCGATCAGCAGCGCGCTGCCGACGAGGATCGCCGCGAAACCGGCGAGCGTGGCGAAGTGACGGCCGCCGAATTCGGTCGGTGTCGACGACGACAGCCAGTCGACCACGTGCCCCATCATCGCGAACAGCGCGGCTTCGTACGCGGCCAGCGCGGCCGACGTCAGCGCGATCAGCAGGATCCAGCCGCGCGCGCCTTTCGTGCACGCCCAGACGAACGAGAAGAATCCCTTCGGCGGCGTGACGGGATCTTCGAGCGGGAAAGTCGGCAGGCGCCGTTCAAACCACGAATACATCGACTTGTTCTCCTGATGCGGCCCGACGCGACGGGCGGGCCGATGGTGCCGGACCGGATGCGATGCGGTCATCGTGTGCCGATACGTTCCTTTCGGCCGACGGACGTTACGCCGCGATCGCGTGGCCCGGCTCGAAGTGTCGCATTGATTCGACCGCGCTGCAGGCGGGTTGTAAGCCGCCGCCGGCCGCGCGAACGGCGCCGTACTCGCGCATCGGGTCCTCAGGAATGGACATCGCGCCCCTAAAAAACCGCTTGACTATCTATCTATGAGTAGATAAAGTTCGATCCATGGAAACGAAACCGACCGTCCGCGAACAGATTCTCGACCACGCGATCACGCTGATGATGCAGCGCGGTTACAACGGCTTCAGCTATCGAGACCTGTCCGACCTGGTGGGCGTGAAGACGTCGAGCATCCACTACTACTTCCCGTCGAAGGACGATCTCGTGCTGGAAGCGGTGGCGGCGTACAGCGACGAAGTCCTCGCGGCCGTGCGGGCGATCGATGCGGCCTTGCCGGCCGACGTGAAGCTGAGCCTGTACACGAAGATGTTCGGTCGCACGCTCGGTGACGGCAATCTGATCTGCCTCTGCGGGATGCTCGCGGCCGACATCGAAACGTTGCCGGAGAACGTGCGGCAGGCCGTGCAGGCATTCTTCACGGCCAATGAACGCTGGCTGGCGGAATTGCTCGCGCAAGGCGCGAAGGAAGGCACGCTGCAGTTCAGCGGCGAGCCCGACACGGCGGCGCGCACGTTGTACGCGGCGTTTCAGGGCAGCGTGCTGGCCAGCCGGCTGTTTCACACGCGGGCGCGTCTCGAGGACGTCGAGGCCGTCTGGAAAACGCGGCCCTGACGGGGGGCGCAAGCAGTGGGGCGGTTCGCCGCCCTTTTAATGAATCTCGCTATCTATCATGTAGTAGATAGATGGCTCGCGCAGATGGATCGACCATCTGCATTTTTTGGGGAAGTTTATCTATCTATGAGTAGATAAATTGATGCGATGCCGGCGGAGAAGCCGCCGGCACGCGGTCCCCGGTTCGAAGGCTGTTTCATTCATTTGCTGAAAAGGAGTCTGTCATGTCGATCGAAAAAGTGCTGTACCGCGCTCATGCAAAAGCCACCGGCGGCCGCGACGGCCGTGCGACGGTGCCCGAAAGCGGTCTCGACCTGAAGCTGACCACGCCGCGCGAGCTCGGCGGCGCGGGCGGTGCGGGCGCGAACCCCGAGCAGCTGTTCGCCGCCGGCTACAGCGCGTGTTTCATCGGTGCGATGAAGTTCGTCGCGGCGCGCGACAAGATCGCGATGCCCGCGGACGCCGCGATCGAAGGCAGCGTCGGTATCGGCGCGATCCCGAACGGGTTCGGCATCGAAGTGGAACTGAAGATCTCGCTGCCCGGCCTCGATCGTGACATCGCGCAAACGCTGATCGACCGCGCGCATGTCGTCTGCCCGTACTCGAACGCGACGCGCGGCAATATCGACGTCACGCTCACGCTCGTCTGATCGATCGCACTGCAAAACATTCATCGCCATTCGTAGAATCAACCAAGGAGTCGCACCATGAAGATCGTCAAGCCGCTGCTGATCGCCGCCGCCGTTGCAGCCGCGTTGTCCACCGCACCTGCCGCGTTCGCCGCCGGCGCCGACACCGTCCGTCCCGATGCGAAGACGAGCGCGTTCCTCGCCGCGCTGAACGGCCAGAAGGGCCCGGGCCTCGAAACGCTGAGCCCCGCGAAGGCGCGCCAGGTGCTGGTCGACGCACAGAATGGCGTGAAGGTCGATCTGTCCGGCATCGACGTGTCGAACCGCACGATCGAGCAGGACGGCCTGTCGGTGCCGGTCACGATCGTGCGTCCGCAAGGCGCGACGGGCACGCTGCCGGTATTCGTGTTCATCCACGGCGGCGGTTGGGTGCTCGGCGATTTCCCGACGCACGAGCGCCTCGTGCGCGATCTCGTCGTGCAGTCGGGCGCCGTCGCGGTGTTTGTGAACTACACGCCGTCGCCGGAAGCGCGTTACCCGGTCGCGATCAACCAGGCGTATGCGGCGACCAAATGGGTGGCCGCGCACGGCGCGGAGATCGGCGTCGACGGCAGCCGCCTCGCGGTGGTCGGCAACAGCGTCGGCGGGAACATGTCGGCCGTCGTCGCGTTGATGGCAAAGGACAAGGGCGGCCCCGCGATCCGTTTCCAGGGGCTGATGTGGCCGGTCACGGATCACGACTTCGACACGGGCTCGTACCGCGCGTATCAGCAGGACCACTTCCTGACGCGGCCGATGATGAAGTGGTTCTGGGACGCCTATACGAAGAACGAAGCGCAACGCAACGAGATCTACGCGTCGCCGCTGCGCGCGAGCCTCGCGCAGTTGAAGGGGTTGCCGCCCGCGCTGATCCAGGTCGCGCAGTTCGACGTGTTGCGTGACGAAGGCGAAGCGTACGGTCGCAAGCTCGACGCGGCCGGCGTGGACGCGACGACCACGCGCTACGACGGCACGATCCACGATTTCGGTTTGCTGAACGCGTTGGCCGACGATGCACCGACGAAGGCCGCGATCAAGGCGATGGCCAATGAAATCGCGACGCGGCTGAAGTAACGCGATCGAGATCGTTCGAACCTGAACGGCAGGACGGCGGGCACATGCCCGCCGTTCTTGCATGAGGGCGTTTCGTTCATGCCCGGCCGTGCGCCGAGGGAAACGGTCGAATGGCGAGCGCGCAATCGCACGATCGCGCCCGGCCGCCGCCATTGTTGGTACGATCGCGCGTATCGTTCACGCCGGCGTCGCAAGCCGCCGGCTCATCGGCCGTGCGGCTGCACGGCAGCGCGGCCACGTTCGGGAGAAGCGGTTCATGTTGCAGGCGTTCGCGATCTTGCTGATCTTCCAGTGTCTCGGGGAAGGGGTGTCCTATTTGTTCGGCCTGCCGGTGCCGGGCCCGGTGATCGGCATGCTGCTGCTGTTCGGCTTCGTGATGCTGCGCCCGCAGGTGGCCGATGCGATCGAGCCGACCGCGCTCGAGCTGCTGCGTCACCTGTCGCTGCTGTTCGTGCCGGCCGGCGTCGGCATCATGGTGTCGGCCGACCGCGTGCGCGGCGACGCGGTCGCGGTCGTCGTCGCGCTGGCCGTCAGCACCACGCTCGCGATCGCGGTGACGGCGCTCGTCACGCGTGCGTTGCTGCGACGCCAGCGCCGCGCGAGCGGCACTGCGGAGGGCGCGCAATGACGGCCTTCCCGAAGCTCGGCGCGATCTGGGTCTATCTCGCCGCGAGCCCGCTGCTCGGCCTGACCATCACGCTGGTCGCGTATCTGTTCGCCCAGGCCGTCTATGCGCGGGCACGCTTCAACCCGCTCGCGAATCCGGTGCTGATCGCGGTCGCGGTGATCGTCGTGCTGCTGACGCTCACGCATACGCCGTATCCGACGTATTTCGAAGGCGCGCAGTTCGTCCATTTCCTGCTCGGCCCCGCGACCGTCGCGCTCGCGCTGCCGCTGTACCGCCAGTGGTCGAAGCTGCGGCGTACCGCGCTGCCGTTGCTCGTCGGCCTGCTCGCGGGTTCGCTGACCGCGATCGTGTCGGCGGTCGGTATCGCCGCGCTGTTCGGGGCGTCGCACCAGACGATCGCATCGCTTGCGCCGAAATCGGCGACGACACCGATCGCGATGGCCGTCGCCGCCGAGATCGGCGGCATTCCGTCGCTCACGGCCGTGCTCGTGATCTCGACCGGGATTTTCGGCGCGGTGTGCGCGCGTGGGATCCTCAATCTGCTGCGGGTCGACGAGCCGGCCGTGCGCGGCTTCGCGCTCGGCGTCGCGTCGCACGGCATCGGCACCGCGCGTGCGTTTCAGGTCAGCGAGGAAGCCGGTGCGTTTGCCGGGCTCGGGATGGGGTTGAACGGCGTGCTGACGGCGTTCGTCGTGCCGATCCTGCTGCCGGTGCTGTCGCGCTGGATCTGAGCGCGCGGCCGCCGGGGTATCGGTTTCCCCGATGGTGCGGACGACAGGCCGACAGGATGGCGCTCACGGCGCGCATGTATCGTCGGCGTTATCAGGAGAATTCAGGAACGCCCAAGGACATTTGCGCAGCGATCGGCTAACGTTGCATCGGCGCCGTTGTCGCAAGCCGTCGCGTGCACGCCGGTGTCCGACCCACACTCAACAATCGACAAGGAGATCGGCCATGAAGCAGTCTCGCGTGGTTTCGGTGGCAGTAGCGGTAGCGGCGTCGTTCGGTCTGTTGTTGACCGTCGCGCCGACGGCATACGCGCAGGACCCGGCGTCCGCGCCGGCGCAAAAGCAGCTCGACAAGGCGCAGAAGAAGGCGGCGCGCAAGGCGGCCCGCGCGCGGCACGCGTCGGACCTGAAGGCGATCGGCACCGGCAGCGGCTACCGGTTGACCAACGACCAGAGCAACTATCCGCAGAACGCCGTGCAGAAGGCGCCCGCGACGAAGGCGGCGCCGGCCGCACCGGCTTCGGGCCAGTAACGGTCGAACGCGTTGCACAGGACGAACGGCGCCGGGTCGACCCGGCGCCGTTCGTCCTGTGCGGAACTGCGGGGCCGCGGAACTGCCGCGTTACGACGCGAGCTTGCTCGCGAGTTCCGCCACGTGCTTGCCCTGGTAGCGCGCGATGTCGAGCTCGTTCGCGCTCGGCTGGCGGCTGCCGTCCGCGCCCGCGAGCGTGGTCGCGCCGTACGGCGTGCCGCCGGTGATTTCGTTCATGTTGACAAGCCCGCTGCACGCGTACGGCACGCCCACGATCACCATCCCGTGATGCAGCAGCGTCGTGTGGAACGACGTGATCGTCGTTTCCTGGCCGCCGTGCTGGGTGCCGGTCGACGCGAACACGCTGCCGATCTTGCCGACGAGTGCGCCTTTCATCCACAGGCCGCCGGTCTGGTCGAGGAACGTGCGCATCTGGCCGGCCATGTTGCCGAAGCGGGTCGGCGTGCCGAAGATGATCGCATCGTAGTCGGCGAGTTCGTCCACCGTGGCGACCGGCGCGGCCTGGTCGACCTTCACGCCGATCGCGCGGGCCTGGTCGACGGGGATCGTTTCCGGCACGCGCTTGAGCGTGACCTCGACGCCGGGCACCGATTTCGCGCCCTCCACGATGTGCTGCGCCATCGTTTCGACGTGCCCGTAGGACGAGTAGTAAAGAACGAGAACCTTGGCCATGTTGCGAATCTCCGATTAAAGGGGCCCCGCGGTCAGCGGAGCCCGGTTTCCCGAACGGGCGTCACGCCCATTCGGCCGTCACTTCGACCGGACGCAGGTCGAACACCAGCACTTCGGCATCCTTGCCGTCCGCGATCGTCAGCGCCTGTTCGCTGCGGATGCGCGCGCCGTCGCCTTCGCCGAGCGTCACGCCGTTGACCGTCACGCTGCCGCGCGCCACATGCACGTAAGCAAAGCGGTTCGGATCGAGTTCCAGCGTAGTGCTTTCGTCGCCGTCGAACAGACCCGCGTAAATCCGCGTGTCCTGCCGGATCTTCAGCGAACCGGCGTCGCCGTTCGGCGACACGACGAGTGCGAGCTTGCCGCGCTTGTCGTCGGCCGCGACATTCGTCTGCTGATAACGCGGCTCGGCACCCTTTTCGGCCGGCCCGACCCAGATCTGCAGGAAGTGGACCGGCGTGTCCGGCGAGTGGTTGAACTCGCTGTGGCGCACGCCCGTGCCCGCGCTCATCAGTTGCACGTCGCCCGGCACGATCACCGAACCGGTGCCCATCGAGTCCTTGTGTTCGAGCGCGCCTTCGAGCACGTACGACAGGATTTCCATGTCGCGGTGCGGGTGCGTGCCGAAGCCGCGGCCCGGGGCGACGCGGTCGTCGTTGATCACGAGCAGATCGGAGAAGCCGACTTGCTTCGGATCGTAGTAATTGGCGAACGAAAACGTATGACGGGAGCTGAGCCAGCCATGCTCCGCACGGCCACGTTGGTTTGCTGCACGGATGTCGATCATGATTTTTTCCTCAAGTCGCCGGACCTCGGAAGTGGGCCCGGCCGTTCGTTGAGATGAATCTTAGGTCAATCGATTTGACAAATAAATCGCTGTAGAGATAATGACTGTCGCTCTGGAGTGGACAATATGGAACTCAACGACCTGAGGATCTTCGTCGCGACCGTCGACGCAGGCAGCTTCACCGCGGCGGCCGACCAGCTGATGCTGTCCAAGCAGTTCGTCAGTCGGCGCACGATGGCGCTGGAGGCATCGCTCGGCGTGCGGCTGCTGCATCGCAATACCCGCAATCTCGCGGTGACCGAATCGGGGCAGGAGTTTTATGTGCGCGCGCAGCGCATCCTCGCGGAGATCGCCGACGCCGAGCAGGCGATGTCGGTGCGCAGCACCGAGCTGCATGGCTCGCTGAAGATCAGCGCGCCGCTGTCGTTCGGGATCACGCACGTGTCGCCGCTGATCGCCGAATTCCTGTCCGCGCACCCGGCCGTGCGGCTGAACCTCGACCTGACCGACCGGCGCGTCGACCTGATCGGCGAGGGCTTCGACCTCGTGCTGCGGATCGGCTCGCTCGAGGACTCGACGCTGATCGCGCGACCGCTCGGCGCGTGGCGGATGATCGCGTGCGCGAGCCCCGCCTACCTGAAGCGGCATGGCGCGCCGCAGACGCCGACCGATCTGGCTGGCCATACGTGCGTGCTGTACGGGCGCGAGCGGCGGGTGGGCTGGGAATTCCGCGTCGACGGCGCGGCGCGCACGTTCGACGTGCAGGGGCCGCTCGTCGCGAATAACGGCGAAGTGGTGCGCGACGCCGCGATCGCGGGGCTCGGTATCGCGCTGCTGCCGCACTTCATCGTCGGCGCGGCGCTCGACAGCGGTGCGCTCGTGCCGGTGCTCGACGCGTACGCGCCGCCGCCGATCACGCTCAATGCCGTGTTTCCGCAGCACCGGGAGGGGTTCGTCACGCTGCGCACGTTCATCGGGTTTCTCGCGGAGCGGCTCGGGCAGCCGGCGCCGATGGACGCGAGCGGGGCGGGCCGGGTACGGTAGCCGGCCGCTTTGCGGTGAATGAGGTGATTAATCTCCGCAGAATTTGCGGAGATTGTTGAGTCATGCGGCGTATCGGGGGATAATCTCCGCATCATGAGCGGAGATTACACCTTTATCTGGGAATCGGCCGACTGGCCGATATGGCGCTTCGATCTTCCGACCCTCGCCACGCCGCTCGCCGACGTCAGCCGTGCGCAAGGCATGCTGGCCGGGCGATTGGCGGACCTCGGCCTGGCGTTGCGCGACGAAGCGAGCCTGGCCGCGCTGACCGATGACGTCGTCAAGACCAGCGCGATCGAAGGCGAGAACCTGAATGTCGCGTCGGTCCGGTCGTCGATTGCGCGCCGGCTCGGCGTCGACATCGGCGCGCTCGCGCCGGTCGATCGCCACGTCGAAGGCGTTGTCGACATGGTGCTGGATGCGACGACCCATGCGGCCGCACCGGTCACCGAAGCGCGGTTGTTCGGGTGGCATGCCGCCCTGTTCCCGACCGGCTATTCGGGGCTGTCGCGGATCACGGTCGGCGGGTGGCGCTCGGACGCGAGCGGGCCGATGCAGGTGGTCTCCGGGCCGATCGGCCGGCAGCACGTGCATTTCGAGGCGCCGCCGGCCACACGCCTGACGCACGAGATCGAGCGCTTTCTCGCGTGGTTCAACGCGCCGCCGGCCGAGCCCTTGCTGATCCGGGCTGGCCTGGCCCACCTGTGGTTCGTCACGCTGCACCCGTTCGACGACGGCAACGGTCGCATCGCGCGCGCGCTCGGCGATCTGGTTCTGGCACGCGCGGACCGAAGCCCGCAGCGTTTCTACAGCGTGTCCGCGCAGATCCAGCGCGAGCGCAACGCGTATTACGACGTGCTGGAACGTACGCAGCGCGGTTCGCTCGACGTCACGGAGTGGCTCGCGTGGTTTCTGAACACGCTGGGCCGGGCCATCGATCATGCGCACACGACACTCGATGCGGTGCTGATCAAGGCGCGCTTCTGGCAGCGATGCGCGGGCGTCGCGATGAACGAACGCCAGGTCAAGGTCATGAATCGCCTGCTCGACGGCTTCGAAGGGAAGCTGACGACCACCAAGTGGGCCGCCCTTGCGAAATGCTCGCAAGACACGGCGCTGCGCGATATCACGGAGCTCGTCGAGCAGGGCATGTTGCGTCGCTCGGCGTCCGGCGGGCGGAGCACGAGTTACGAGCTGGTGCCGTTCGACGGCTGACGTCATTGCCGGCTCGTCTCGTCCCGCGCGCGAAGGCGCCGTGTGCATGGCCGATGCGGCGGATGCGATTGCGACACGCGTGGGGCAGGTCGCCGCGCGGCGCATCCGGCTCCGGTCGATGAAAGACGACGGGCCGACCAGGCGTGACGGCGCTCGGGCGATCGTGTTCATCGGGATCGTCGATGCAGTAAGCGGGGCGCTGGCCCGCTATTTCTTGCGCGTCGCGTGCGCTTGCGTCCGCGCGGGCGGCGCCGCCGATTCCCGTATGCGCAGCTCGGGCAGGACGGCATGGCCGGGCCCCGTGGCGCCGTTCTCGAGCGCGTCGAGCAACGCGCGCGCGGCCTGGCGGCCGATCGCGTCGGTGTCGACCCACATCGTCGTCAGCGACGGCCGGATCTCGCGCGCGAGCGCGACGTCGTCGAAGCCGGTGATCGACAGCTGCGCTGGCACGTCGATGCCGAGCGCCTGCGCTTCGAGCAACGCGCCGAGCGCGAGCGCGTCGTTGCCGCAGATCACGGCGGTCGGCCGCGTCGCCGCATCGCTGCCGACGATCGCGCGCAGGCTTACTCGCCCGAACGCGATCGTGGCCGCGCCTTCGTGCTGATGCACGGGGCGCACCGCGAGCCCGTGCGCGGCCAGCGTGTCGTGAATGCCGCGCAGCCGGGCCTGCACGCGGTCGTTGTCCGTCGACGGCTGCATGACGATCGCGAAATCGCGGTGGCCGAGGTCGAGCAGGTGCGTGGTGAGCCGGGCGAACGCCGCGCGGTTGTCGAAGCCGATGCAGCAATGCGGGCTGTCGTCGCGGTACGCATACGTGACGACGTACGGCACGCGATGCATCGCGAGGAGTTCGAACAATTCCGGCGGATACGCTTCGCCGACCAGCGACACGGCTTCCACGCCGCGCGACAGCATCGCGCGCACCTGCGCGAGCGCTTGCGCGGGGTCGTAGTTCGAGCAGCCGAGGAACAGCGTGATGCCGTGCTCGGCCATGACCGTCTGCATGCCGGCGACCTGCGACGCGAACACCTGGTCGTCGAGGGTCGGAATGATCGCGCCCGTGATGTGGGTGCGCGTGGATGCGAGTGCGCGGCCGGCCGCATTCGGGATCCAGTTCAGTGCGAGCGCCGCGTCGCGCACGCGCTGCTGCACGTCGGCCGACACCTTGCCGGGATCGTTGTACACGCGCGAGACGGTCGCGGTCGATACGCCGGCCAGTTTCGCGACGTCGCCGAGCACCGAGCGGCCGCTGCCGCGGCGTGCCCGAGGCGTGCTCATCGGCCGTCTCCGTGCGTGGCGGCCCCGTCGCCACCGTGTGCCGTCAAAAGCGTCATTGTTTACCCTCGATTCGTGATGGCCCCGCTTGCATTCTCGAGCGAGCCTGCGAGAATGTAAGCGCTATCTTGCTACCGCTTCTTATTATGTCAGACACCCGCCCGATCCGTATGGCGAAATTTTCCGAGACGACGACCTTTCCGGTCATTTTGTCGACCGCAAATGTAAGCGATTACATCAAGCAATGAACGGTCTCCGGTCACCGCGTATCGCCGTCGTCGGCAGCGTCAACATCGATCTCGTCACGCGCACGCCGCGCCTGCCGGTGCCGGGCGAGACGCTGCTCGGTACGACGTTTGAGACCGTTCACGGCGGCAAGGGCGCGAACCAGGCGGTCGCGGCCGCGCGCCTCGGCGCATCGGTCGCGATGATTGGCTGCGTCGGCGACGACGCGTTCGGTACGCGCCTGCACGGCGCGCTGGCGGCAGAGCGCATCGACGTGACGCACCTGCACCGGATCGGCGGCACGACGACCGGCGTCGCGACGATCACGGTCGACGACGGCGGCGCGAACAGCATCGTCGTCGTGCCCGGCGCGAATGCATGCGTCGACGCCGACCGGATCGACGCGGCGCGTGACGCGATCGTCGGAGCCGCGCTGCTCGTGTGCCAGCTCGAAATACCGGTCGCCAGCGTGGCGCGCGCGATTGCCTGCGCCAGCGCGCACCACACGCCGGTGTTGCTCAATCCCGCACCCGCGCAGCCGCTCTTCGATGCGCTGCTGGCGCGGGTCGACTATCTCGTCGTCAACGAAACCGAGGCCGAGTCGCTGACCGGCATCGCCGTGGGCGACGATGCATCGGCCGCGCGCGCCGCCGATGCGCTGTGCGCGAAAGGCGTCGGCAACGTTCTGGTCACGCTCGGCGCGCGCGGCGTCTGCTGGCGCGGTAGCGCAGGAAGCGGCCGTCATCGTGCGATGGCGGTGGTGGCCGTCGATACGACCGCGGCCGGCGACACGTTCGTCGGCGGGTTCGCGGCCGCGCGGGCCGGCGGCGCGTCGATGGACGACGCGATCGGCTTCGGCCAGCGCGCGGCCGCGATCAGCGTCACGCGTCACGGCGCGCAGACGTCGATTCCGACGCTCGACGAAGTAAACCGTATGGATACCTGAATTCCGCACACGACGGAACGGCCGAACCCGGCCGAGACCAGTGACATGGAGACAATCGACATGAACGACAACCAACCTGTTCCGCACGCGCCGCCACGGATTCGGCGCGGTCAACGCATCGCGCTCGCGCTGTTGATGGCGAGCGGGATCGTCAACTATCTCGATCGCGGCACGCTGGCCGTCGCGAGTTCGGCGATCCGCGGCGATCTCGGCCTGTCGCTCGCGCAGATGGGGCTGCTGCTGTCGGCATTCTCATGGAGCTATGCGCTGTGCCAGTTTCCGGTCGGCGGGCTGGTCGACCGCATCGGCCCGCGCCGGCTGCTCGGCATCGGGCTGATCGTCTGGTCGTTCGCGCAGGCGGCCGGCGGCATCGTGTCCACTTTCGGCTGGTTCATCGTCGCGCGCATCGTGCTCGGCATCGGCGAGGCGCCGCAATTCCCGTCGGCCGCGCGCGTGGTGAGCAACTGGTTTCCGCTGCGCGCGCGCGGCACGCCGACGGGCATTTTCAATGCCGCGTCGCCTCTCGGTACCGCGCTTGCGCCGCTGCTGCTGTCGGTGCTCGTTGCGTCGTTCCACTGGCGCTGGGCGTTCATCGTGACCGGGGCACTCGGCCTCGTCGTCGCCGTCGTGTGGTTCGCGCTGTATCGCGATCCGGTGCGCGCGCAACTGTCCGCCGCCGAGCGCGGTTACCTCGATGCCGATGCGCAAAGCGTCGTCGCGGCGCCGAAGCTGACCTTCGCCGACTGGCGCAGCCTGTTCTCGCACGGCACGACGTGGGGGATGCTGATCGGCTTCTTCGGATCCGTGTACCTGAACTGGGTCTACCTGACCTGGTTGCCCGGTTACCTGACGATGGAGCGGCACATGAGCCTGATCCGCACGGGGTTTGCCGCATCGGTGCCGTTCCTGTGCGGGTTTTTCGGTTCGCTGGCCGCCGGCTGGCTGTCGGATTTCGTCACGCGCCACAGCCGGTCGCCGGTCGTGAGCCGGCGCAATGCGGTGGTGGCCGCGATGCTCGGGATGGTCGCATTCACGATTCCGGCCGCGCTCGTGCAGAGCAATACGGTTGCGCTCGCATGCATTTCGGTGGTGATCTTTCTCGCCAACGCGGCGTCGGCGTGCTCGTGGGCGCTCGCGACTGCGGCCGCGCCGCCGAGCCGCATCGCGTCGCTCGGCGCCATCCAGAATTTCGGCGGCTTCATCGGCGGCGCGCTTGCCCCGATCCTGACCGGCGTCATTGCGCAGAAGTGGTCGTTCGTGCCCGCGCTGCTCACCGCGGCGGCGATCGCGTTCGCCGGCGCGATGGCCTACCTGCTGCTCGTGCGCAAGCCGATTCCCGAACAGGCCACGAACGCCGCACCCGGACCGTTGCCGGCGTAATCGTGCAGCCTGCATTCGCATTCACTGAAGGAAGGAGAAACCGATGCAACACTCGCAGCAATCGAACGTGACCGTCGAGGGGATCGTGCCGGTGATGCTGACGCCGTTCGACGACGCCGACTCGATCGACTACGCGGGGCTCGAGCGGCTCATCGAATGGTATCTGGCGCACGGCTCGGATGCGTTGTTCGCGGTCGCGCAATCGAGCGAGATGCAATTCCTGAGCCTGGCCGAACGCGCGGAACTCGCGCGCTTCGTGGTCGAGCGGGTGGCCGGGCGCGTACCGGTCGTCGCGTCGGGCCACATCAGCGACGATATCGACGCGCAGGTCGTCGAACTGTGCGCGGCGGCCGAATCGGGCGCGCAGGGCGTCGTGCTCGTGACCAATCGTCTCGATCCGCAACGCAAGGGCAGCGCCGCGTTGCTCGATCATCTTCACAGGCTGCTCGCGCGACTGCCGTCGGATCTCCCGCTCGGCCTGTACGAATGCCCGGCGCCTTACCGGCGGCTTCTGTCGGATGACGAGCTGCGCGCGTGCATCGACACCGGCCGGTTCGTGATGCTCAAGGATGTGAGTTGCGATCTCGCCACGGTGAGGCGGCGCGTCGCGCTCGCCGCGGGGTCGCCGCTGAAGATCCTGAACGCGAACGCCGCGATTGCGTGGGATGCGATGAAGGCCGGGTCCGCCGGTTTCAACGGCGTGTTCACGAACTTCCATCCCGATCTCTATCGGTGGCTGCGTACGCGAGGCGAGTCGAATCCGGCGCTCGCCGACGAACTGTCGACGTTCCTGGTCGTCTCGGCGGTATCGGAGGCGCTGGGCTACCCGGCGCTCGCGAAGCTCTATCACCAGCGGATCGGCACGTTCGGATCGATCAAATGCCGTGCGATCGACTACGACGTGCGCGAACGATTCTGGGCGCTCGACGCGGTGCTCGACAAGATCGTGGCCGGCACCGAACATTTCCGCCGGCGGATCGCTGCGTCGTGACGGAGGACGCGCGCCGCGCCGCGCCGGCAGCGCGGTGCGTGATCGTATCGCGTGACGTGCGTGCGGCCGGCTCGCCGATTGCCTGCTGAAACGATCCACGTTGCGCGATGCATGCGATTGCGGCGAAATCGTCGCGGCTCCTGGTCCGTCGATGGCGGCAACACGTGCCGCCGCGCTCTCCGGCCATCACTCGGCGGCCATTCGCTACGTCACGAACTCTAACCGCCCGCGATTCGCGAGCGCGGTGCCGACGCTCGTCCGACCATCCTGCCGCGCGTCGCATTGACGATGTCTGACGGACCGTCGACATGTTCTCGCATACGGCGAGAAAAGCGCACAAATCTGCGCAATTCCGCGGTCATCCGTCATAGCGGTTCGTAATACCATGCCGCGGAGTGATCTTTACCGACGAACCGCTGAAGCCGCATTCGCCCATGCAACACGTGACGACAAGCCAGCCGCCGATTCTGGCGGCGCCGGTTGATGCCATGCTGCACGCCGTGATCGACGAGGTCGTCCATCGGAGCGTGTCGGAGGCGACGACGCGCAGCGGCTACATGCGCTGCGCCGACTATGCGATCGTCGGCGCGCAGGTGCTGACGCTGCTGACCGGGAAGCCTTATCGGCCGTTCGCGGGCGGCGAGGTGATGGACTTCGGCGGCGGCAACCTGTATGCGTTGTGCACGACGCGCGCGCGGCGCCGCACCGCGCGGCATCTGTCGCAGCTCGCGCGGTATCACTGCTGGGTCGAGGCGCGCCACGACGACGTGGGCGGGCGCACACGCAAGGAGATCGTCGACTTCACGCTGCGCCACGACGAGACCGTTGCGAACCAGCTGGGCATGCCGTTCACCCGTGCCTACCAGGCTTATTTCTGGGGCTGGGAAGACGAGCACACGGTGCCTGCCGAGTTGCACGACCATCCGGTATTCGCAAAGCGGGGCCCGGTGTGGCGCTGGGCGGAGCGCGAATGTACGTCGCTGCTGCGCGCGTACGAGCACGAACGCCCCGGCTATTTCGGGCGTCAGGTATCGCGTGCAATCGATTTGTTCGCCGACTGCGTCGAAGGTCTCGGCTGACGCGTGCCTGTTTCAAGGACGACTGCGGGCCGGTTGCCGGCCGCGACGATGCGAAGCCGGCGGGCGCTGGCGCGCTGCCGGGCATGAACGATGTCTCCGGGCCACGCGCACCGCGCGACCCGCTCACTTCCTGGACAGCGTGCCGCTACTGTTCGCACCGCCAAACAATCGCGTCAGGTATTGCGAATGAGTGTTCATCCGGGTCATCAGGGTGTTGAGTGCGGTGAATTGCGCCTGATACTGCCTGGTCAGTTGTGCGGCATAGTCGGACAGATCCGACTGCTGTTGCGCGACACGTTTCAGATCGGCGCTCAGTGCGGTCGTGCGCACGTCGATCATCCCGTTCTTCTTCGTGAACTGCGTGACCTGCTCGGCCAGGCGCGTGCCGATCCCGTTCTCCGGATTGAACAGGCGCGCGACCCCGGACGGGTTGGCGGACAGCGCGCTGTCGAGCTTCGCGCCGTCGACGTTCAGCGTGCCGTCTCGCTCGAGCTTGATGCCGATCGACAACAGGTTCGCGTGTCCGTTGCCCGTCTCGGCGGCGCCGCCGCTGTCCACCCCGCGCGCGACGATCGACGCCAGCGCGTTGCGGATCGTGTTCAGCGTCGAATCGCCGATCAGCGCGCCCTGCGAGCTTGCGCTTGGCGTGTAGCTCGACAGCGCGCCCATCGTCTTGACGACCGTGTTGTACAGACTCACGAAATTCGCGATCGTCGCGGCCTGCGACTTCGTGTCGGTGCTGATCGTCAGCGTCTGCGTATCGGTTGCGCCGACCGCGGCCGCCGACAGGTTCAGCGTGATGCCGGTCAGCACGCCCGACACCGCGTTGCTCGCGCTGGTCGATGCGATCCCGTTGAGCGTGAACTTCGCGTCCTGCGCGACGGCGCTCTGCCGCCAGGCGGCCGCGCCGTTCGCCGAATCGATCGTCGATGCGCCGCCGGACGGGGCGGCCGTCGACGTGACGCCGAGATTCGACAGGCCGCCGTCGTTGGACACGTTGCCGACCGCGACGCTGATCGCGTTCGCCGCGCCCGTCTTCGACGACGCGAGCACGAGGTGCGCACCGTCCGTGCCGTTGATGACCGTCGCACTGATTCCCGGGTTGCCGGCCGCGCCGTTGATTGCCGCCGCGATGCCCGCCAGCGTGTTGTTGGCGCTGCCGATTTCGACCTTGAACGACTGGCTGCCGAGCGACAGCGTCAGCGTGCCGGTGCCGAGTGCCTTGCTGCCGTTGAAGCCGGCGGACGACAGCGCCTGCGCGGTCGCGATCTGCGTGACGCCGACGGTGTAGGTGCCGGCGACCGCGCCCGCGCTGGCCGTCGCGGTCAGGCCCTTGCCGCTCGCGACGGCGTTGAACGTCGACTGCAGTGCGCCATTCTTCAGCGGCGTCAGGCCTGCCTCCAGCGCGCCGAGTGCCGACGACAACGCGCCGAATGCGGAGATCCGCGTGTTGCCGGTCGTTTGCGAAGCGGCAAGCGCCGCGGCGCGCCCGGCCGTCTTCGCGTTCACGAGCGTCTTGACGAGCGAGCCGACGTCCATCGCCGGATTGCCGGTCGAGCCGTTGATGATCGATTGCGCCGCCTGTTGCATCAGGCTGTTCGCGTTCGCGCCGCTGTTGACGGGCGTGGTCGTTGGCATGGGTGAACTCCGGTTGAAAGACGATTCAGTGGCGAACGGTGGTCGAGCCGGCCCGCGGCGATCGGGGTGGTCGCGTGGCGATTCGCGTGCATGCCGCTTTCTCGTATGGCGCGGGGCGTGGATCGCGGAAGTGTCGGGAAAACGGACGAACGAATCGGTGCGCTATCGTATTCTTAAATCGGTATTGGTTAGTAATTTTTTGTAGTGATTCCTGGGGAAAGCGTGGTTGGGTGATGGAAATGTGTGATGTTTCCTATTCGCGCATGATATTTGTTGTATTTGTTAAAGGATTTTCGGTAGCGCGAAAAGTGTGGAAGCGTAAAGATTCGATGACATGCCTTTCGTTGATTTCTCTAAATGACAGGCGGATGGGCAGCGTGAAGACGGACGCGTTTCGATCGAAAAGTCCATTTCGACGCCATGCTCATGACTCGAAAAATGATACTGAGTGGCGCGGATAAAGACGGTAGGTAACCAGAATAAAGATCGTATCGGGGCCTTACGTGATGATGAGTGCTGGTGAGTAAATAGCGCAATGTTCCAATTCGATGATGCGTTTTGATTCGATTCAAACATATCAACTGATTCCCGTAACGTAAAGAAACGAACACCTTTCGCGTTGCCGAAACAGGGAGGCCGGTGGCTTGCATGGCCGCCCAGGCGTCGGATAACGGATCGGCGTTCCTTGATTGTCAACTAATTTGAGACGGCGAATCATATTTAGACGGATTGATGATTTGCGGCAGGACAGTAGACTGCACCCGTGCTTCGCCAGAACCGATCCGGAGCTCGCCGCCACTCGCGGCGTGACCGGACGGATGCTTCGGCGGCAGGCCACGTGGCTTGCCGTCCGATTGCGCGAAGAGTGGTCCGTGGCCGGCATGGCGTGCCGATTGGGCGCGCCGCGGCACCGGATGCATCAAACCGTCAATTCAAGGGTGATTGCTATGCGTTACGTTTCGCTGGAGTCGAAGAAGGACGAGCTGCTGCTGGCGGCTCGCGTATTGATGATGATCCTGTTCGTGCTGTTCGGCTGGCAGAAGCTGAACGGTTTCTCGGGCACGGTCGCGTATATGGCGTCGACGGGGAACCCGGCGCCCGAGCTGGCGGCCGCGATCGCGGTGGCGGTCGAACTGGTGGGTGGCGTGCTGATCGCGATCGGCTTCTATACGCGTCCGCTCGCACTGGTGTTCGCCGCCTATACGCTCGCGACCGCGCTGATCGGCCATCGCTACTGGGCGCTGCAGGGGATGGAGCAGTACATGGCGATGATCAACTTCTACAAGAACGTGAGCATCATCGGCGGGCTGTTGTTGCTCGCGTTGATCGGGCCGGGGCGGTATTCCGTTGACCGGAAGTAACGCGGGACGGCGTTTCCGTTCGGTATCGGGAGCCCGGTGCGCGCACGCGTGCCGGGTTTTGTTTTTTGCGGGTGCCGGTGCGTGTGCCGAAGCACGGTGTGCGACGTACCCGTTCGCGGCCGGAATCCGCGTCGCGGATCACGCACTGCGCGAAACCGTCGGTCGGCGCGAAATGGACGACGAACGGGGCGAAGAACGGAGGTCGATCCGGTTCCCGACCGGATGCGAGCCGTTCATGTCATCCAATAGGGCCGATAATCCATACGTTTCCGTGATTCATCGCCACCATGCCAAACCAATCCCCGGTACGCAAAACCATCCTCCTCATCGGCGCCTCCGGCCTGCTGGGCCGCGCGGTCGCCGCGTCTTTGTTCCGCGAACCGTCGCTGACGCTGCTCGCCACCATCCGGAACCCGCAAACCGCCGGCGCGAAGCTGCTCGCATTGCCATCCGCAAACATCGCCGAACTCGATGTTCTCGACCAGCCGTCGCTCGAACGCGTTTTTGAAATCCACCGGCCCGCAGTGGTGATTCTCTGCGCCGCCGAACGCCGTCCCGACGTCTGCGAACGCGACCCGGCCGCGGCCCGCGCAATCAACGTCACCGCACCGGCCCGCATCGGTGCGCTCGCCGCGCGATATGGCGCATGGACGCTCGGCATCTCGACCGACTACGTTTTCGACGGCCGGGCCGCCCCCTACGGCGAAGACGCCATCCCGAATCCGCTGAACATCTACGGCCGCACCAAGCTGGAGGGGGAGGCCGCGCTCCTCGCCGCGTCGCCACTGTCGTGCGTGCTGCGCCTGCCGTTGCTCTTCGGCCCGATCGCCGACTGGAGCGAATCGGCCGTCACGAGCCTCGTGCCGGCCGTCGTCGCGTCGGCGCGACCGGGCGCCGATGCGGTCGGCATGGACGCCTGGGCGATTCGTTACCCGACCTATACGCCCGACGTCGCGCAGGTCATCCGCGACCTGACGCTGCGTCATCTCGCGGGTGAAACCGTCACGGGCATTCGACACTGGTCGAGCGAGGAGCCGATGACGAAGTACGAGATCGCGCAGCGCATCGCCGGCGCGCTCGGCATCGCCGCGTCGCTCGTGGCGATCGATCAGCCGACCGACGCGACGCCGCGCCCGTACGACTGCCATCTGGACGCCGCGCGCGTACGCGCGCTCGGGATCGATTACGCGACGCCGTTCGATACTGCGCTGCGAACCGTGCTGCGCGATGCGCCGCAGTCGCCGTAGGATCGACACCCTGCGCGGCTCGCGGCGTCCTCGCCGAGATCGACGTGCCCGTTCGCCGAGGACCGTACAGCCGCTCGCCGCCCGCTCGGGAGCCAGGCCATGCTCGACAGCGCCGCGCGCTTCGTGCTGCAGGCGGGCGCCGTCGCGCGCGGCGATGTCGCGGCGTTCGTGACGCAAGCCGCGCCGGCGCGGCGGAAGTCCATCGAGATCACGGAGCCGGTCGTCGCGCGCTCGATGCATTTTCGATTCTCGCAGCCGTCACGAGGCTCGAAGTGATTGCGAAGGCGGTACCGAGATCGCCCGCCACGGCGACGACGCGATCATCACGCCCCACGACGACTGCACGATCGTGCAGCTGTCGATGCGCCACCTCGACGAGAACGTCGCGATGAGGCGGCTGGGGGATGCAGCCATCCGTCCCGGACGAACCGGCGGACATCGACGCGTGCGTGAAACGCAAACGACATGACCCACCTGGCGATCGAATTCCGAATTTGTCTAGTCATCCTTGAAATTTGGCCTGCCGAATTGCACCAAACATGTGCTGAAATTCCCTGCAACGATGCACGTCAGAACCCTTTAATTAGGGGATTTCCCGCGTTTTCCGTGTTTTTATTGATCGCTGCTTGTCTCGCTGTTTTTCTTCTTGCATGCTTGTATAGACAAATTCCTGAGGCGGCTTGCTGGCACCGAAGGGATGGCGAACTTCAACGCAAGGAGAAACCTCGTGAACGGCAAGCGCATCAAATGGGCAATCAGGACGATCGGCGTCATCGCGGCTGCGGCGGCAACGCTTGCCGCACCGGTGCAGGCAAAGGAATGGAAGACGGTGACGGTCGCGCTAGAAGGCGGCTACGCGCCGTGGAACCTCACGCTGCCGGGCGGCAAGCTGGGCGGTTTCGAACCGGAACTGCTCGCCAACGTGTGCGAGCGCATCAAGGTGCAGTGCAACATGGTCGCGCAGGACTGGGACGGGATGATTCCCGGCTTGCAGGCCGGCAAGTTCGATATCCTGATGGATGCGATTTCCATCACGCCGGAGCGCGAAAAGATTCTGCTCTTCTCGCGACCGTATGCGGCGACGCCGGCGACGTTCGCCGTCACCGATACGAAGATCCTGCCGAAGGCGGCGCCCGGCGCGCCGATCGTCAAGCTGACGGGTGACGCCAACGCGGACAAGCCCACCGTCGACACGCTGCGCAAGCAATTGAAGGGCAAGACGATCGGTATCCAGTCGGGCACCGTCTATACGAAATTCATCAACGACAGCTTCAAGGACATCGCGTCGATTCGCGTGTACAAGACGTCGCCGGAACGCGATCTCGATCTGGTCGCCGGGCGCATCGATGCGTCGTTCGACGACGTCACGTACTACGCGGCGAACAACGCGAAGAAGGACAACGCATCGATCGTGCTCGCGGGGCCAAAGCTCGGCGGCCCGATCTGGGGGCCGGGCGAGGGGCTCGCGTTCCGCAAGCAGGATGCCGACCTGAAGACCAAATTCGATACGGCGATCGCCGCGGCGCTTGCGGACGGCACGGTGAAGAAGCTCGCCGACAAGTGGTTCAAGACCGACGTCACGCCGTAAGCGCGCGTTCGGCCGCCGCCGCGTAAGTTCGTCGAACGACGCGCGGCGGCACGCATCCAGCGGTTTCACTCAACGCATGCCGGGAGGCACGCATGGCGATTCTTGAAATGCTCGGCTTCGGTACTGAAGGCTGGGGTGGCGTGCTGCTGCTCGCCGCGCTGATGACGGTCGCGCTGACGCTTGCCGCGCTCGCGGTCGGCGCGGTGATCGGTGCCGCGATCGCGGCCGCGAAGCTGTCGCGCTATCGCACCGCCCGCCTGCTCGGCGATCTGTATACGACGGTATTTCGCGGCGTGCCCGAACTGCTCGTCATCTATCTGTTCTACTTCGGCGGCTCGACGCTCGTGACGACCGTCGGCCAATGGTTCGGCGCGGAAGGGTTCATCGGCGTGCCGCCGTTCGTGATCGGCGCGCTCGCGGTCGGGATGATCTCGGGCGCCTATCAGGCCGAGGTCTATCGCGCGGCGGTGCTCGCCGTATCGAAAGGCGAGCTCGAAGCGGCACGCTCGATCGGCATGCCCCGCGGCATGGTGCTGCGGCGCATCCTGGTTCCGCAGGTGCTGCGCTTCGCGCTGCCCGGTATCGGCAACGTGTGGCAACTGAGCCTGAAGGACTCCGCACTGATCTCGGTCACCGGTCTTGCCGAGCTGCTCCGCACGAGCCAGATCGCCGCCAGTTCGACGCACCAGTACTTCGTATTCTTCGTCGCGGGCGGTGCGTTGTATCTGCTGATGACGGGCTTGTCGAACCACGTGTTCAACCGGGCGGAAGCGATCGTCGGCCGGTCGTTCCGCCGCAATTTCGCGCGCAACTGACGGAGAACGGGCATGTCCATCGATTTCGATTTTCTCGTCGATACGCTGCGCCAGCTGCTCGCGGCCGTGCCGACCACGCTCGGCCTGTTCTTCGCCTCGCTCGTGCTCGGCGGCCTGCTGTCGCTCGTGATCGTCACGATGCGCGTGTCGCCGCACTGGCTGCCGAACCGCTTCGCGCGCGCCTACATCCTCGTGTTTCGCGGCTCGCCGCTGCTGATCCAAATGTTCCTCGTGTATTACGGGCTCGGCCAGTTCGGCGTGATCCGCGAGAGCTTCATGTGGCCGGTGCTGCGCGAGCCGTACGTATGCGCGGTGCTGTCGCTTGCGCTGTGCACCGCCGGCTACACGGCCGAAATCCTGCGCGGCGGGTTGATGGCCGTACCAGTCGGGCAGATCGAGGCCGGGTATTCCATCGGCCTGTCGGGCTTCTCGCTGCTGCGGCGCGTGATTGGCCCGATCGCGCTGCGCCAGTGCCTGCCGGCGTACTCGACCGAGGCCGTGCTGCTCGTCAAGTCGACCGCGCTTGCGAGCCTCGTCACGGTGTGGGAGGTGACGGGCGTGGCGCAGCAGATCATTCAGCAAACCTATCGGACGACCGAGGTGTTCGTCTGCGCGGCCATCATCTATCTGTGCCTGAACTTCATCGTCGTGCGCCTGCTCGGCGCGCTCGAATGGCGACTCTCCGCGCACCTGCGTGCGCCGAAGCCGTCCGGTGCGCCCGCCGCGGCGACGCCCAATCCCCGGCGCGCCGCATCCTGAGCGTCCCCGTCCTTTCAGAGAGAATCCGATGAACACCCCTGCTCCCGTTGCGCTGTCGGTCAGAAACATCCACAAGTCGTTCGGCGATCATCATGTGTTGAAGGGCATTTCGCTCGACGCGCACGAGGGTGACGTCATCTCGATCCTCGGCGCGAGCGGCTCGGGCAAGAGCACGTTCCTGCGCTGCCTGAACCTGCTCGAGACGCCCGACGACGGCTCCATCGCGCTCGCGGGCGAAGCGCTGGCGATGAAGCGCGCGCGCGACGGCAAGCTGCATCCGAGCGACCGGCGCCAGGTCGACCGGATCCGCTCGCAGCTCGGGATGGTGTTTCAGAACTTCAACCTGTGGTCCCACATGACGGTGCTCGACAACCTCGTCGAGGGGCCGCTGCGCGTGCAGAAGCGCAGTCGCGCGGAGGCGGTGGAGGAAGCCGAGGCGCTGCTCGCACGCGTCGGTCTCGCGGACAAGCGCGGCCACTATCCCGCGCACCTGTCGGGCGGCCAGCAGCAACGGGTCGCCATTGCCCGCGCGCTGGCGATGCATCCGAAGGTGATGCTGTTCGACGAACCGACGTCGGCGCTCGACCCCGAGCTGGTCGGCGAGGTGCTGCGCGTGATGCGCTCGCTGGCGGAGGAGGGGCGCACGATGCTGGTCGTCACGCATGAAATGGGTTTTGCGCGCCACGTGTCGAACCGCGTGATGTTCCTGCATCAGGGCGAGGTCGATACGGACGGGACGCCCGACGAAGTGTTCGGCGGGCAGACCTCCGAGCGCTTCCGGCAATTCGTGTCGAGCCACCACGACCGCACCGCGAACTGAGGCTGCCATGACCGTATTCCGTGCGGCGCAGCCGCTCGACTGGCGACAGGTTGCGGCCGTGGCGGCCGGCGAGCCGCTGGCGTTGGCCGACGATGCGCGCGCGCGCGTCGCCGCCGCTCGCGAACTCGTCGACGAGATCGTCGCGCGCGGGATTCGCGCATACGGCGTCAATACCGGCGTCGGCGCGCTATGCGACGTGATCGTGTCGCCGGCACAGCAGAGCATGCTGTCGCACAACATCCTGATGAGTCACGCGGTGGGCGTCGGCATGCCGCTCGGCGCAGCCGAAACGCGCGCGATCATCGCGGCCGCGATCAACAACTATGCGCACGGGCATTCGGGCGTCCGCGCCGACGTCGTCGAACAGCTCGTCGCGCTGCTCGAGCACGATTGCCTCCCCGAAGTGCCGGCGCACGGCTCGGTCGGGTATCTGACCCACATGGCGCACGTCGCACTCGTGTGCGTCGGGCACGGCCATGCGCGCCATCGCGGCGAACGCGTGCGCGGGGACGAGGCGCTGCGGCGCATCGGCCGCGAACCGCTGGTCCTCGGCGCGAAGGAAGGGTTGAGCCTGGTCAACGGGACGCCGTGCGTCACGGGGCTGGCGGCGTTGGCGCTGGCCCGCGCCGAGCGGTTGCTCGACTGGGCCGACTGGATCGCGGCGATGAGCTTCGAGAACCTGGGCGGGCAACTCGCTGCATTCGATCCGGCTTCGCTCGCGTTGCGAATTTCGCCCGGTATCGGGCAGGTCGGCGCGCGTTTGCGTGCACTGCTGGCGGACAGCGGCATGCTTGCCGCGGCGAGCGGCCGGCATACGCAGGATCCGCTCAGCCTGCGCACGATTCCGCACGTGCACGGCGCGGCGCGCGACGTGTTCGACGTCACGGCGGAGGTCGTCGATCGCGAACTCGCGTCCGTCACCGACAATCCGATCGTTGCCGGCACGCGCGAGGCGCCGGCCGTGCATTCGCAGGCGCATGCGGTCGGCGCGGGCATCGCGCTCGCGATGGACAGCCTCGCGGCGGCGATGGCCCAGGTCGCGGCGATCGCCGAACGGCGTCTCGACCGGCTCGTGAATCCGCTCGTCAGCGGGCTGCCGGCATTTCTTGCCGCGCCGGGAGGCAGTTGTTCGGGTTTCATGATCGCGCAGTACACGGCGGTCGCGCTGGTTGCGCAGAATCAGCGGCTTGCCGCGCCGGCGAGCCTCGACGGCGGCATCACGTCGGGGCTGCAGGAAGATCACCTGTGCCATGCGACGCCGGCCGCGCTGAAGGCGCTCGACATCATCGAGAATACGACGCGCGTGCTCGCGATCGAGCTGCTGGCCGCCGCGCAGGCGTACGACCTGCAGCTGGACGAAACGGGGCGGGCCGCACCGACCGACGCGCTGTGGCGGCACGTGCGCGCACGCGTGCCGGCGTATCACGACGACCGGCCGCTCGCGGACGACATCGCGATCGCGGCCGGCATCGTCGCCGGTGTGCCGCCGCCGTTGCAGTGACGACGGTCGAGGACGGGCCGATCACCCACCATTCATTCGGTCGAGGGCGCATGAGCGAAACGGAACGCAGACTTTCCGCACGGCAGGCGTTGACGTCGGCCGACACCGTACCGGCGCGGGCGTTGCCGGCCTATCAGCAGATCAAGCGCTACGTCGTCGAGCGGATCGCGAAGGGCGACTGGAAGCCCGGCGCCGCGATCCCGACCGAGGCCGAACTGGTCAAGGAATTCGGCGTGGCCCGGATGACGGTGTCGCGCGCGCTGCGCGAACTGACGGCCGAGCGCGTGCTGACGCGCATCCAGGGGGCCGGCACGTTCGTCGAGCGCCGGCATTACGAATCGACGGTGCTGGAGATCCGCAACATCGCGGACGAGATCGCCGAGCGGGGCCATCGGCACAGTGCGCGCGTCCTGCTGATCGAGCGCAGCGTCGATCCGGACGCGATCGATGCGCTCGGCCTGCGCGCCGGGCCCGTGTTTCATTCTCGTATCGTGCATTACGAAGAGGGCGAACCGATCCAGTTCGAGGATCGCTACGTCAATCCGGCCTTGTTTCCCGCGTATCTGGAGCAGGACTTCACGATCGAGACGCCGAATCATTACATGGTGCGCCTGGCGCCGATCCAGCGTGCGGAGTTCCGGATCTACGCGGAGAAGCCCAATGCGCAGGTGCGTCGGCATCTCGTGATGGAAATCGGTGAACCGTGCTTGCTGCTGCGACGCCGTACGTGGGTCGGCGAGCAGGTCGCCACGTCGGTCAGGCTGTGGCATCCGGCGTCGCGGTTTCATCTGGCGGGCACGATGTAGGGAAACAGGGCGGGCTTGGGCGGAGCGGACCGTATGCCGCTTCAGCGGGCGATGGCCGATGCAGCCGCATGGGTCGTGATGGAGCCCTGCCGTATCTGCATCGAAAGGCGATACACTGCGCGGGTTGCCGGCGCGCATAAGCGCGACGCCGCCGCGCATCGCGCATCGTCCGGCTCGATTTGACACCTGGCGGCGCCGGCCGTTAAAGTCGCCGACGCGGGGCGGTGGGTCAAGCACATGCCCGGAACAGGCAGCCGATGTTCCAGGACTACGGGGCTACCCCGTGGATCAGATCGATACTCCGATGCGTCGCAAGGGGATCCGTTGCGCGTCGCGCAACGCGGCCCCTCGCAGTACCGGCCACGTTGACTCATCGTCCCGCCCATCTCCATCCATGCATTCATTCCTGCGCGACACCACCCGCACGATTGCCGAGGCGATGCTCGCCGGTCCGCCCGAACGCGACGGCGTCGTCGCCCGGCTGGCCGCCGTGCTCGGCGAAGCGCCGTCGTGGGCGCACGAATGCGCGAACCTCGCGCTCGTCCGCTTCGGCACGCAGTGGGCCGATACCGACACCGACGTGCTCGCGGCGGTCCTGGCCGAGGCGCCCGCGTTCGTGCGCGCATGGTATGGCGACCGTCGGCCGGTGGTGATCCGCATCGTGCGGCGGCCGCTGGTGCAGCGACCGTTGCCGGCACCGCTCGCCGGCTGCGACGTGCCGCAATGGTCCACGCCCGGCGATCTCGCCGGCTGGCTCGGGGTGAGCACGCCGGAACTCGACTGGCTGTCCGATCACTGGCGCGTCGACGCGCGCGGCAGCGCCTCGCCGCTGCATCACTACACGTACGTCGCGGTCGACAAGCGCAGCGGCGGATGCCGCCTCGTCGAAATCCCGAAGGGGCGGCTGCGCGAAGCGCAACGCCGCATCCTGCACGGGCTGCTCGATCGCATTGCGCCGCACGGCGCGGTACACGGTTTTCGCAAGGGGCACGGGATCGTGTCGTTCGCGGCGCCGCATGCGGATCGCGATGTCGTCGTGCGCTTCGATCTCGCGGATTTCTTCGTGTCGGTGCGCGCCGCGCGCGTCCATGCTCTGTTCGCGACGCTCGGGTATCCGGCCGAAGTCGCGCGTACGCTCACCGGGCTGTGCACCAATCGCGTGCCGTCGGCGCGGCTGCTCGCGCCGGACTTGCGCGACCGGTTCGACTGGATCGGCCGCCAGCGCTATCGCGAACGGCATCTGCCGCAGGGTGCGCCGACGTCGCCGGCGCTCGCGAACCTGTGCGCATTCCGGTTCGACATGCGGCTTGCCGCGCTCGCGCGTTCGCTCGATGCGACCTACACGCGCTATGCGGACGACCTCGCGTTTTCCGGCGGCGGCGCGCTCGCGCGCGACATCGGGCGGTTGCAAGTCCGGGTCGCCGCGATCGCACTCGAGGAAGGCTTCGCGCTGCAATTGCGCAAGACCCGTGTGATGCGGCGCGGCACGCGGCAGCAACTGGCCGGCGTGGTCGTCAATCGTCATCCGAACCTGCCGCGCGACACGTTCGATCGCCTGAAGGCCATCCTGACCAACTGCATCCGGCGCGGCCCGGCGTCGCAGAATCGCGACGCGCATACGGATTTTCGTGCGCATCTGGCCGGGCGCGTCGCGCATGCGACGGCGCTGAATGCGGCGCGCGGCGCGAAGCTGCGCGCGCTGTTCGACCGGATCGCATGGGAGGCCGGCGGCGCGGACCGCTGAACCGTCGGGCCCGCGTCGATTCCGGTCGGCAACTTCTGCAACGCTACGCCGCGCGCTGCTATCATTCGCGCCATGCCGCGCCCGTGCCATGGAGCGGCGAATCATTTGCCGCCACCGCTCGCCCGTGCATGCGTCGTGGCGTGCCGCCCGCTGCCGGCCTGGTCCTGTCTGTCGGTGACGCACGACGTCGTTTCGTGCGCATCGCGCAAATCATGTCGGCTCAGGTGGACGATTCACCTATTTGACAGCCCCGATCGGTGAAACTTCGTGGTAGGTTCGGCCATCGGAGCTTTTTGCAAAAACATGCCCAAAGAGGATGAATACATGACCCAGGCCCTGCAGGAACTCGAAGCACAACTTCGGGACCTGAACATCAAGCTGTCAGAGGCAAAGCAGAAGGAGAAGCAAGCTGCGCTCGCGGCTTTCAAGGAACAGGTCGAGCTGTTGGGAATTTCGCAGCAGGAAGTGCTGAGCGCGCTCGGCTACATCGTTCAGCGCAAGCGCAAGGCGCCTGCCAAGTACTACGATCCGTCTACCGGCCGCTCATGGTCGGGGCGCGGCCCGCGGCCGAAATGGCTCGATGGCAAGGATCTCGAAGCGCTCGCCGTCGACCGCGGGGCCAAGACCTGGTGGCCGGGGGACGATCAGGGCTGAAGCCCGCCACGCCGCAAGGCCATCCGGCGTCGTCCGGTTCGCATACGCGGGCCGGACGGCAATCCCCCGCCGGCCGGCCGTCTTTCATCCGGTGTCCGGCCTGATCGCGACATCGCCGGCCTCGCCGCCGCACCGGATCCACGTTTTTCCTTTCCCTTTTCTCTTTTTCCACGCGTTTTCCGCCGTTTTCCCGCCAGCCGTCCGGCCAGCGCGGGCAGGACGCGTCGCCTCCGTCGTTCGCGGGCACAGGCCTTAGAATGTCGCCGGACATTCGTGGCAGGACACCATGGCAGCAAACATGAAATCTTCGGCGCTCGGCGGCCCGTCGGCCCCGCGCGTGGAGCCGGTCGGCGCGTACGCGTGGAAAGCGCTGGCCGGGTCGGCGATCGGCTATGCGATGGACGGCTTCGACCTGCTGATCCTCGGCTTCATGCTGCCGGCGATCGCGGCGGCGCTGCACCTGACGCCCGGGCAGGCCGGCGCGCTGGTCACGTGGACGCTGATCGGCGCGGTCGCGGGCGGCATCGTGTTCGGCGCGCTGAGCGACCGCTACGGGCGCGTGCGCGTGCTGACCTGGACGATCCTGCTGTTCGCGGTCTTCACCGGCCTGTGCGCATTCGCGCAAGGCTTCGAGGATCTGCTCGTCTATCGCACCATCGCGGGCATCGGCCTCGGCGGCGAGTTCGGGATCGGCATGGCGCTCGCGGCCGAAGCGTGGCCGGCCGGCAAGCGCGCCCGCGTGTCGTGCTACGTCGCGCTCGGCTGGCAGGCCGGCGTGTTGCTGGCCGCGCTGCTGACGCCGTTTCTGCTGCTCCACATCGGCTGGCGCGGCATGTTCGCGGTCGGCGTGCTGCCCGCGCTGCTCGCCTGGGTGATGCGCAACAAGCTGCACGAGCCGGAAGCGTTCGTGCAGCGCGCGACGCAGCCGAAGCCCAACGCGTTTCGCATGCTCGTCGCCGACGGCCGCACCGCGCGCACGAGCCTCGGCATCGTGATCCTGTGTTCGGTCCAGAATTTCGGCTACTACGGAATCGTGATCTGGCTGCCGACCTTCCTGTCGAAGCAGATGGGTTTCTCGCTGACGAAATCGGGGCTGTGGACGGCGGCGACCGTCGTCGGGATGATGGTCGGCGTCTGGGTGTTCGGCCAACTGGCCGACCGCATCGGCCGCAAGCCGACGTTCCTGCTGTATCAGCTCGGCTCGGTCGTGACGGTCGTCGCGTATGCGCGGCTGTCGGACCCGACGGCGATGCTGTGGGCCGGCGCGCTGATGGGCATGTTCGTCAACGGGATGGTGGGCGGCTACGGGACGCTGATGTCGGAAGGCTATCCGACGGCCGCACGCGCGACCGCGCAGAACGTGCTGTGGAACATCGGCCGCGCGGTCGGCGGCTTCGGTCCGGTCGCGGTCGGCGCGCTCGCCGCGCACTACTCGTTCCAGACGGCCATCGCGCTCCTCGCCGGCCTCTACGTGCTCGACATGGTCGCGACGCTGTTCCTGATCCCCGAGCTCAAGGGCGTCGAGCTCGAATGAGCGCGGTGCGAGCACGCGCCGCCACGATTTCACCGGAAACCACGATGCAACGGAACAACAGGACGATCGGCGTGATGGGTTCGGGCAAGGAGCCGTGGCTCGCGTTTTCGGAGCCGCTCGGCATGTGGCTCGCGCAGGCCGGGTTCAACCTGCTGACGGGCGGCGGGCAGGGCGTGATGCTGGCGGTCGCGCGCGCGTTCGCCAGCGTGCCCGGCCGGGCCGGCCGATCGATCGGCATCCTGCCGACGCAGGCCGATCCGGTCGCGGGCTTCGTGCCGCTCGACGGCTATCCGCATCCGTTCGTCGACATTCCGGTCCTCACGCCGCTGCCGCGCCGCGAGCCGGGCGCGGCGCCAAACACGATCAACCGCAACTACGTGAACGTGCTGAGTAGCGACCTGATCGTCGCGCTGCCCGGCGGGCACGGTACGGCCGAGGAGATTGCGCTCGCGCAGCGCTGGCGCAAGCCGCTCGTCTG
The DNA here is from genome assembly GCF_001534535.1 of Burkholderia sp. MSMB1459WGS. Lineage (NCBI taxonomy): Bacteria > Pseudomonadati > Pseudomonadota > Betaproteobacteria > Burkholderiales > Burkholderiaceae > Burkholderia > Burkholderia sp. MSMB1459WGS. The sequence continues at coordinate 66,027 of NZ_LPMU01000069.1, read as the reverse complement.
CTTCGGGCCGGACGGTGCGTTTCGCTCGCTTGCCGCGGACGCGGTGTGCACGTCGTCGCTCGACGACGTGATCCGGTTCGTCGGCGATACGTTTGCGGCGGAGCAGGCGCAAGCAGGCCGGTAGTTCACGGGATCGCCGCGATTGCTTTCGTCGGGACGCGCGTGTGCGGTGACCGGTCTGCCGGGCGGCCCCGTCGGGTAAATCGCTGCGCGGATGTTTCCGGTTTTTTTCCTGCAATTCGCGGGTCGAACCTGTCACGCGGTGCGGGAACGACGGCGACAGGCGACGCGACGGCTGGCCGCCGATCTCAACGGCCGGACGGCCCGGGCCGGCTGAAGCGCTGCTCGACCACCTCGGTCCCCCACTGCGTACCCGGGCACTCGCTCGTCAGCGCAAAGCCGAACGACTCGTACAGATGGCGCGCGGCATCGAGCCCCTTGAAAGTGCACAGATAGGTCTCGCGAAACCGGTGATCGTCGACGAAGCGCATCGCTAGCGTCATCAACTGGCGTCCAACGCCCGAGCCGCGCAACGCGTCGTTGACGATGAACCAGCGCAGGTGCGCGACGCCCGTCGCCGGGTCCCCGTCGATCGCGAGCGACGCGAGCGTGCGGCCGTCTTCCTGGCACAGCCACAGCGCCTTGCCGTCGGCCGGCAGCGCGCCCGCGAACGCGGCCAGCTCGGTCGCCACGCGTTGTTCGAAGAAGGTGCCGAAACCCCAGTGTTCCGCGTAGAAGCGTGCATGCAGGCTGGCGATGTCGCCGATGCAGCCCGGCTGGTAGCCCTCGCGAATCGACGGCGCGTCGACGGGCGCGACGGGCGCCCTGGCCGCGTTGTCCTGGGCGAGTGCATCGGCATACAGCGCGAGCGAACGCAGCAGCGCCTGCTGGTCGGCCGGCATCATGCGGCGTAGCGCATTCGACACCTGGTCGGTCGCGAACGTGTCGATTCGTTTCCGAAGCTTTTTGCCTTCGGCGGTCAGGTACAGCTCGATCGCGCGCGCATCCTCGCTCGACACGCGCCGCTCCACGATCCCGGCCGCTTCGAGTCGCGCGAGTTGCCGGCTCGTGTTCGATTTGTCGAGCCGCAGGATGGCGCCGAGATCCTTCGCGTTGATGCCGGGTGCCATCCCGATCTCGAGGATCGCGTGCACGGCCGACGGCGCCCAGTCGCTGTCGGCCAGCGTCGCCCGCATGAAGCCGAGCTCGCGCACCAGTTTGCGCGAGAAGTCGCGCAGCTCGAGGATGGTCGCGTCGCGCGGCTTGGCCGGCGCGTCGATGAGGTCCATGAACGGCCCCTGAAAGTTGCGCATCGCAATCAATAATAGTTGCGGGCCGCAACCTTGGCAAGGCGGATTTTGAGAGGGCGCCGTTTTTTCGGGGTGGGGCTTCCGTGCGGTCGACGGTCGCGCGGGCGAGGTGCGGGCGACGAACCGGGACGAGGGCGACTGGTATCCAAGCGGATGGCCGGGCGTGGAGAAGCGGCCGCATACTGGGCGGAGCGGGCCACCCGCAAGCAGGGCGTCGACCGATCGTCGATCGACGACCGCGGACCACGGAGATCACCATGAACAAGCTGTTACCGATGACGATCGCGTTGCTTGCCGGGGGCGGTATCGGGCCGGCGCCGCTCCACGCGGCCGACACCATGGACGCGCCGCCGTGCAGCGCCGCGCATTCGGCGGCTCGGGGTGACGGGAGCACCGCGATGCCGGGCGCGTCGGTTCGCAGCTTCTCGACCGCCGGCTGTTCGGGCGCAGTGTTGCAGGGCGACCGAGCCACTGCGACCGTCGACGGCGACAGGATCGAGTTGCGCGACGGCGTCGTCTACGTGAACGGCCGGTCCTACGGCGCGCTCGCGCCGGGGCAGACGGTCGAATACGAGGCCGCGCGCGAGCGGCGCACGTTGAAGGTCGACGGAAAGATCCGTGCGCCGCTGCGCTGACGTTTGCCGGTTCGGCACGCCGGCATGGGGTTTCCCGATCGGCGTGCCGGCGCCTTCAACTTGCTAATGTGCGCCTGTTCGATCCGCGTCAGCCGGCCGTCGCTGAGCCGCACTTTGCGCTCGACCCACGCCGCGTCGACGCACGGCAGCACGGCTTGAGCAGTTCGCGCAGTTCGCGCGGCGTCGGGCCGTACGACAGCCGATCGCTCGTGTCGATTCAATTCAATTCGTGATTCGTTTCGGGCTACCGATTTTTAGATGCGGTCCAAACGAAAACGATCGTCGTTTTCTGCAACGGGCGGCATCGATTCGGTTCGTTTCCCGAGGCCGGTGCGACGAAGCGCCGGCCCGGGCGCGACTCAGGGCGTGGCGACCGCGGCCGCCGCATCGGCCGGACTGCCCGGCGGCTGGTCGGTTTGCCGGCGCGACCGGCCAGAGCTCAGGTATGCGGCGATCGAATCCTGCGTGATCTCGCCGAGCCATGCCCCGTCGGCGTCGAGCACCGGCATCCACGACACACTGTACTGGTACATCTTCGACAGCACGATGCGCAGGTTGTCGTCCGCTGCGACGCCGGCCGGGAACGGCGTCACGCGTTCGCCGCACACGCCGCCGTCGGTGCGTGCCGCGCGGCGCGTCACGTAGCCGAGCGCCCGGCCCGCATCGTCGAGCACGGTCAGGTAGCGGCAGTCGGTTTCGTCCATCACCGCCAGCGCGTGCGCGAGCGGCGTATCGACGCGCGCCGTTTCGGGCTGCGTCGCGGCGTCGCCAGCCTTCACGAGCAGCAGGCGTTTGAGCGTGCTGTCCTGACCGACGAACTGCGCGACGAACTCGTCGCGCGGGCGGGCGAGCAGCGTGTCGGGGTGATCGTACTGAACGAGCTGGCCGCGCCGGAACACGGCGATGCGATCGCCCAGCTTGATCGCTTCGTCGATGTCGTGGCTCACCATGATCACGGTCTTGTTCAGTTGCCGCTGCATCTGGAAGAACTCGTTCTGGATCGATTCGCGATTGATCGGATCGACCGCGCCGAACGGCTCGTCCATCAGCAGCACGGGCGGATCGGCGGCCAGCGCGCGAATCACGCCGATGCGCTGCTGCTGCCCGCCCGACAACTCGCGCGGATAGCGTTTCAGGTACAGCTTCGGATCGAGCGCGACCATCGACATCAGGTCGCGCGCGCGTTCGGCGCAGCGCTTCTTGTCCCAGCCGAGCAGGCGCGGCACGACGGTGATGTTCTCCTCGATCGTCATGTTCGGGAACAGCCCGATCTGCTGGATCACGTAGCCGATGTGGCGCCGCAGGTCGACTTCGTCCAGTTGCGCCGTATCCTCGCCGTTGATGAGCACGCGGCCCGACGTCGCGGGGATCAACCGGTTGATCATCTTGAGCGTGGTGGTCTTGCCGCAGCCCGACGGGCCGAGGAACACGCAGATTTCCCCTTCGGGCACCGACAGGCTCACGGAGTCGACCGCGCGCACGGCCTGGCCGTCCTTGCGTGTGAAGGTCTTGGTCAGTTCGTCGAGTTCGATCATGTCTTCTGCACTCCCTTCGGTGTCAATGCACGTTGCAGCATCTGCAGCAGCCGGTCGGCGACGATCGCGAGCAGGCTCACGAGCACCGCGCCCACCAGTAGTTTCATCATGCTGCTCTGCCCGATCGCACGCAGGATCAGCGTGCCGAGGCCGCCCGCGCCGATCACGGCGGCGATCGTCATCACGCCGATGTTCATCACGACGGCGGTGCGCACGCCCGCGAGAATCACGGGCACCGCCAGCGGCAAGTCGACGAGACGCAGGCGTTGCCACGACGTCATGCCGATGCCGGTGCCGGCTTCCTTGATTCCCGCATCCACGTTGTGCAATGCGAGGTAGGTGTTGCGCATGATCGGCAGCAGCGAGTAGAGGAACACGGCGGTGATCGCGGGCGCGGCGCCGATGCCCTGGCCGAAGCGCGAGAAGAACGGGATCATCAGGCCGAACAGCGCGATGGACGGCAGCGTGAGCACGAGCGTGGCGAGGCCGAGCAGCGGCCCGGCCAGCCAGTCGTGACGATTGATCAGGATACCGAGCGGTACGCCGGCGACGATCGCGCAACCCACGGCGATCGCGACGAGCCATACGTGCTGCAGCGTGAGCTGCAGCAGCTCGGGCCAGCTCGAAGCGAGATAGTCGAATACGCTCATCGGTCCTCCTTCAAGGTAGCGGGTGGGCGCGCAGGAACGCATCGGCGACGTCGCGCGGCGATCGGCCGTCGAGGTCGACCGCCTTGGCCATCGCCTGCATCGCGTCGTTGTCGAGCACGGCCGACAGTGCGTTGAGTTGCGTCGCGAGCTTCGGATTGCGCTCCAGCGTGGCCTTGCGGACCACGGGCGTCGCGTTGTACGGCGGGAAGAAGTGCCTGTCGTCCTCGAGCGGCACGATGCCGAAGCCCCTCACGCGTCCGTCGGTCGTGTAGACGAGGCCGATCTGCAACTGGTCGTTGTGCAGGGCCGTATAGACGAGCCCCGGATCCATCTGTTTCAGTTGGGCGCGGCTGAACTGCATGCCGTAGGCGGCGAGCAGCGGCTTCAGGCCGTCGGGACGGTTCGCGAATTCCGCGTCCATGCCGAATACGTAATGCTTCGCGGCCGGATCGGTCTTCAGGTGCTCGGCGAGCTGCGACACCGTCCGGATGCCGGTAGCCTGCGCGAGCCGGCTCGGCAGGCCGATCGCGTAGGTGTCGTTGAGCGGCGAAGCATCGAGCCACACGAGCCCGCGCGGCACGTCGAGCGCCTTGACGCGCCGGTACATTTCGTCGGGCGACAGCTTGTCCTGGATCTTGTTGTAGACGAGCGCCGCAGTGCCCGTGTAATCCCACATCAGGTCGAACTGGCCGTTCTCCAGCGCGCTGCGTGCGAGCGTACTGCCGAGGCCGGCGCGGACTTCGACGTCATAGCCGCGCGAGCGCAGGTATTGCGACGTGAGTTCCGCCAGCACGTATTGCTCGGTGAAGTTCTTCGCGCCCAGCACGAGCTTCGCGGCGAATGCCGGAGTGCCGGCTGCGACGCACAGCGCGCCGGCGATGCCTAGCCGCGCGATCGATCGAAGGATGCGTCGAAGCGTCATGCGGCGCCTCCGTGGCGTGCGAGCCAGTGACGGCTGCCGGCTGCGACGACGCCGTCCAGCACCAGTGCGAGGATCGCGGTGAGCGACGCGCCGAGCAGCAGCAGCGGCTGGTTGTCGAGGTAGATGCCGGGGAAGATCAGCGAGCCGAGACTGTCCGCGCCGATCAGATACGCGAGCGGTGCCGTCCCGACATTGATCGCGAGCGCGGTGCGCACGCCGCCGACGATGATCGGCAGCGCGTGGGGCAGTTCCACGCGGACCAGCGACTGCCAGCCGGTCATGCCGATGCCCTTGGCGGCTTCGCGCAGCGCGGCCGGCACGTTCTTCATGCCTTCGTACGCATTGCGCGTGACGGGCAGGAGCGACGCGAGGAACAGCGCGACGATCGCGGGCACGTCGCCGATGCCGAAGATGCCGAGCGCGATGGCCAGCACGGCGAGCGACGGGATCGTGTTGCCGATGTTGAAGACCTGCATGAAGCGTTCGGCCTGATGCCGGAATCGCGGCCGGCTCAGCAGCACGCCGGCCGGCACGCCGACGGCGATGGCCAGTGTCATCGAATAGACGACCAGCAGCATGTGCTGGCCCGCGTAGTAGGCGAGATCGTCCGAGCGCTGATGGAACGTTTCGGCGCCGATGCCGCGCGCCAATGCCCATCCCGCTGCGACGATTGCCACCAGGCTGCCCACCAGTTGGACAGTGCGTCGAGTCATGAAGATACGCCTCCTCAATCCGGTGCGGCGCGCGCACGCGCACGCCGCGATGACGCCGAATGGCGTCGCGATGGAAGTTCGTGATCCCGGCATGGCCGCGATTGAACTGACGGAAACAGTGCTGCCGGCTGCACCGAGATGCGGCTGGCGGTCGGGTGAACGCGACGACGCGTTCGTCTGATTGTCAGGTTCAGCCCGGCGGCGCCGTAACGGCGAGGCGCGTTCGAGCAGGGCGCCGCCTTGCGAAGGCGGCATGGATGCGGGCGGCTCGATGCCGACCGCTGGGGCCGGTGGCCCCTTTGACGTGGCGAAACGGATGCATGCGCACCGAAGTGCGAAATGACATCACGTTGCGCACGAGATCATGCGTTTTGTGATGAAGTTGAGGCGAGTATAGAGCAATCAAATAATTGCGTCTACCGTGGGGAACGATCGCGGCGATGCGTCGCCGGTCGTGCGATGGGGAAGCGCGACGTGCATGGAAATTGATTCGAAGGCCGAATCAATTGGTAAAGCCGTCGTCGTGGTGCGCGCGTGTCGCTCATGTTGGTCGGCAATCGCACGATCGACGAGCTGACGGAACCAGGGGCGCAAGACGCCGGGCGCGCGCGCTTTCGGGCATCATGCGATGGCGCCGGCCCGTCGGGCAGCAGGGTCGGGCAATCCATTGCGTCCGCAACCGATCCGGAGAACCGACCGCCATGCATTCGAATCCCTTCCGCCTGCGCAGCGCGCGCCTGCTCGCCGCGCTGGCCCTCGCCACGACGGCCGTTGCCGTACACGCCGCCGACTGGATCGTGTCCGGCAACGACGGCAAGTACCAGCGCGTCGAGGGTCGCGACACCTATCTGCCGTCTCCGCCCGCGGATACGCTGACGCTGCTCGACGCGAGCACCTTCCCGCCGAAGGTCGCGCTGCAGGTCGACGTCGAGAACGGGATCCAGGGGCCGCCGCAGGCCGTCGCGATCACGCCCGACGCGAAGCTCGCGCTCGTCGGTGCGCCGACGCGCTATGACACGGCCGCGAAGCAGCTCGTGCTCGACACGTTCCTGCAGGTCGTGAGTCTCGACACCGTGCCGCCCGCGATTACGCGCGTCGAGCTCGGCACGCATCCGCAAGGGATCGCGATCGACCGCTCGGGCCGGCTCGCGCTCGTCGCCAACGTCGACGGCAGCGTATCGATCCTGCGCATCGACGGCACGCACGTGACGCTCGATGGCACCCTGAAAATCGGCAAGAAGCGGCTGGCCGGGATCAGCTTCACGCACGACGGCAAGCATGCGCTCGTGTCGCTGCGTGACGAGCAGGGCATCGCAGTGCTGAACGTCGACGACGGCAAGGTAACCGACAGCGGCACGCGCTTGAGCACGGGCGTTGCGCCGTACACGATCGACGTGTCGAGCGACAACCGCTGGGCCGTCGTCAGCAACGTCGGGCTCGCCGGGCTGCCGGGTTACGCCGGCACGCTCGCGGGCGACGCCGATTCGGTCGCGTTGATCGACGTATCGCGCGTGCCGTTCCGCACGGTCCAGTATTTGACGGTGCCGTCGCTGCCGGAAGGCGTCGCGATTTCGCCTAACGGCAAGTGGATCGCCGTGCAGGCGATGGACGGCTCGAACCTGACGGCCGACAACCCGGGCCGCCACAAGCTCGGCAAGGTACTGCTGTTCGAAATCCGCGACGGGCAGGCCGTGAAGGTGAGCGAGGCGCCGGGCGGCGAAGCCGCGCAGGGTATCGTGTTTACCGCCGACAGTCGGCACGTGATCGTGCAGTTCAACGTCGAACGGCAGCTTGCGCTGTATGCAGTCGAGGGCGGCAAGCTGCGCGATACGGGCAAGCGGATCGCGCTGACGGGCGGGCCGTCTTCGTTGAGGACGCTGCCGCGCTGACGGGCCATCGCAGGCGCTGTTCACTCACGGCTTGTCGATCGGCCACGAGATGGCGGAAAACATCGTCGCGCGGCTCGACGAAGCGTTGTCGATCGCGCAAGCCGGCGACGCGTGCACGAGAATGCCGGGGAATGAAGCGCCCGATACGGCCGCACCGGGCAGCACGGCCGCGCGGTCACGGACGCAGCAGATCGAACCCGCCGAATACCACGACACCGCTGAGCACGATCATCGCGACGGAGTGCTGGCCGAAGTAGAGAATCGCGGCGGCGAGCCACGTCGTGATGCAGAAGGCGCCGATGCGGGCCATCGTTTGTTCCTCGAATGCGTGATGAAGTGAATGCGTGCCGCGCGGCGTTTGCCGCTTGAGCGGTGAGCGAGGCGTGCACGCAGGCGACGGAAAAGGCGACCCGGGAAGCCGCGGTGGCGGCGCCGGCACATGTTGCATGCCGGCCGGGAGTCGAAGCCGGCGATATCACGCGGTCGGGTCTGGAATAGACATCCGACATGCGCGCTCCGCGCCGACGAAGCGCCGATTTTACCAGCGCCATCGTGCCGCCAATCTGGCCCTTTCGCGATCAATTGCGGTCATCGTCGAGCAATCCACGCGGCCCCGATATTCAAGTTTCGTGTGATGAATGCCGTAAACAATTGAAAGGCAATTTCCGCCCTGTCATTTCGTTTACCGACACGACACACGGACCGACACGATGCAGATCGATTTCTCCACGACTCCGCGATCCCCGCTCGGGGACAGCGGTGTGACCGCGAACCTGCCCGCCGCGACGGATGCCGCGAGCGCGACGGGGGCGACCGGTGCCACGGGTTCGACCGGCACCACCGGCACGAAGGATTCGACGGGCGCCGCCGGCGCCGCGCCCGGCACGGCGGGCGCATCGTCGCAAGACCCGGCAGTCGCCCAGTTGAAGGCGCTGATCGAGCGGCTGCAAAAGCAGCTCGCGACATTGGAGCGGCAGATGGCCACCGCGGCCCAGCGCGCAAAGGACGACCCGGCTGCGGCCATCGAACAGCAGTCGCTGAGTGCGGAAGCCAGCGCGATTTCAGCCGCGCTGGCGACGGCGATCTCGCAACTTGCCGCGGCGCTCGAAAAATCCGGCGGCTCGCCGTCGGGCGGGCTGGTGTCGACGCAGGCCTGAGCGGCGACGGCGACGGCGACGGCGGCGTCGGCCGCACGCATTACAATCGCAAGCGCGTCTCCTTCTCGAGGACGACTGAACGATGAATGCGGAATTCGACGACGACGAACTCCGTCGCTTCGACGCGCACGGCGGCACGCCGCTGCCGGCGGCCGATGCCGAAGGATGGATCGACCACGACGGCGCGCGTATCCGGCATGCGTCGTTCGGCCAGGGGCCGGCGGTCGTGCTGTTGCACGGCGGCCTCGGCCATGGCGGCAACTGGGGCAACCAGGTACCGGCGCTGCTCGCGGCCGGCTATCGCGCGATCGTGATCGACAGTCGCGGCCACGGCCGCAGCACGCGCGACGACCGACCCTATTCGTACGAACGCATGGCATCGGACGTGCTGGCCGTGCTCGACGCGCTGCAGGTCGACCGTGCGCGCTTCGTCGGCTGGAGCGACGGCGCATGCATCGCGCTCGTGCTGGCTGCCCGCGCACCGGAACGCGCGGCCGGCGTGTTCTTCTTCGCGTGCAACATGGATCCGGGCGGCACGAAGGACATGGTGCCGAGCCCGCTGATCGACCGTTGTTTCGCGCGACATCGCAAGGACTATGCGCAACTGTCCGCGACACCGGACCAGTTCGACGCGTTCGTGGCCGCCGTCAGCGAAATGATGCGCACGCAACCGAATTACAGCGCGCAGGATCTCGCGGCGATCGCCGTGCCGGTTGCGATCGTGCAGGGCGAGCACGACGAATTCATCCGGCCCGAGCATGCGGCGTACCTCGCACGAACGATCCCCGGCGCGACGCTGACGATCCTGCCCGGCGTGAGCCATTTCGCGCCGCTGCAGCGGCCCGCGCGGTTCAACGCGGCGATGCTGGCGTTTCTCGACCGGCTGCCGGGGTGACGCACGCACGGGCCGCCGACGAGCTTTTCGCCGATTGTCGATGCGGCGCCATGCGCCGCCGGATTCGATGCCGTCAAAACCGGCCGGTTTTCCTGAAAAAACAGGCATGCGGCGCCGACGGAGTCGCGGCCCCGTCCGGCATGTCACGTACCTCATAAGTTTTTCTTTCGGCTCGCGCAACATATCGTCGATTGTTGGCGGCCGGGCGGTAGCGGATAGTCCTGCTTCGACAGGCCGGCCGCCGTCCGCTCCGCGCGGCGCGGCCAGATCTGTTGTCCATGCAACCATCTGGAATCGAAAGGAACCGCACTCATGCGATTCAATGCGACACGCTTCGCCGCGACCCTGTTCGTCGCCGCATGCGCGACCGCCGCGGCCGGTCGTGCGGCCGCCGTCACGCAGGACGACCTCCACGACACCGTCACCCGCCATATCGCGCCGCTGATGAAGCAGTATGCGATCCCCGGCATGGCGGTCGGCATCGTCGCCGGCGGCAAGCCCTACGTGTTCGACTACGGCGTGATGTCGAAGCAAACCGGCAAGCCGGTGACCGGCGACACGCTGTTCGAAATCGGTTCGGTGAGCAAGACGCTGACCGCGACGCTCGCCGCCGACGCGCAGGAGGGCGGCGAATTGTCGCTCGCGGACCCCGTGGCCAAATATCTGCCCGAGGTGCAGGGCAAGCCGTTCGGCGTCGTGACGCTGCTCCAGCTCGGCACGCACACGCCCGGCGGGACGCCGCTGCAGGTACCGGACAGCATTCGCGACGACGCGGGCCTGATCCGCTATCTCGACGCGTGGCGGCCCGACTATGCGCCTGGTACGCAGCGCAAGTATTCGAACGTCGCGATCGGCATGCTCGGCTGGCTCACCGCAAAGGCGATGCACCAGGATTTCGCGACGCTGATGGAGCAGCGGCTCTTTCCCGCGCTCGGGATGACGCATACCTACATCGACGTGCCCGACGCGCGCATGGCCGACTATGCGCAGGGCTACACGAAGGACGGCAAGCCGACCCGGATGACGCAAGGCATGCTGTGGCAGCCGGCGTACGGCGTGCGGACCACGGCGGCCGACCTGCTGCGCTTCGTGCAGGCGAACATGGGGATGATCCAGACCGCGCCGCGCCTGCAGCGCGCGATCGAACGCACGCATACCGGCTACTTCCGCGCAGGCCCGCTGACGCAGGATTTGATCTGGGAACAGTATCCGTACCCGGTCGCGCTGCCCACGCTGCTCGCGGGCAATGCGCCGAAGATGCTGTTCGATGCGGTGCCGGCCAGCGCGATCCAGCCGCCGCTTGCGCCAAACCCTGCGACCTGGATCAACAAGACGGGTTCGACCGGCGGCTTCAGCACGTATGTCGCGTTCGTTCCCGCGAAGCGGATCGCGATCGTGATGCTCGCGAACGGCAGCGTGCCGATCGAGGACCGCGTGAAAGTTGCCTACCGGATCCTCGGATCGCTCGGCGACGGGCGGTAAGGTCGCCGTGCCCGCCGCGTCGGGAAATGAGCATGTACAGCGGATTCGGTTACGCGCTGCGCACCGACGGCGATGCCGCGGTGCTCGTGTCCGAGAGCTGGAGCCGCGTGGTCGGCGGCTCGGGCCAGCGGCACGAGATCACGGCCCATGGCTGCACGCTGGTCGAAGAGGGTTTCGTCTGATCCGGCCGATCGTCTCGCCGGGCGCAAGACCGCACCACGTCGAAGTCGCCGAGCCCGTCCCGCATGCGGCCGCGTGCGTCGCGCGGCGGGCCGACCTGCGCGACGAATCGTTCGTCTCGTTTCCGCCGGGTTTCGACGCGCGCAGCGCGATCGAGCGCGTGGTCGTTCAAGCGATAGCTGTGCCGTCCGCTTCGACGGCAGCCGGCGCCGCCGCGGCGGCGCCGGCCAGCCGCCGGTAGCGCGCGAGCGCCCACAGCGGGAAGTACGCGGTATAGCCGTGATACTTCAGGTAGAAGATGCGCGGAAAGCCCGGCGCATTGTGCGAACGGTGCCACCAGAAGCCGTCTTCCTGCTGCACCGACTGCAGATACGCGATGCCGCGTTTCACCGAATCGGATTCGCAGTCGCCGAACGCCATCTGCGCGAGCAGCGCCCACGCGGTGCAGTTCGACGTGCTCTCGCCGCCGTTCGTGCCGGCCAGCTTCGGGTCGATGTAGCTGTCGTTCGTCTCGCCCCAGCCGCCGTCCGCATGCTGCCGTGCGCGCAGCCAGTCGAGCGCGCGTGCGATATAGGGCTGCGACTTGTCCTCGCCTGCGAGCGCGAGGCCGGCCAGCACGCTCCACGTGCCGTACAGGTAGTTCGTGCCCCAGCGGCCCCACCAGCTGCCGTCGGGCTGCTGCGTGCGCTTCACGTAGTCGATGCAGCGCGCGAGCGACGCGCGGTCTTCCGCGCGCTTCGTCACGCCGAAGCACAGCAGCACGCGGCCCGATACGTCCTCGGTCGGCGGATCGAGCAGCGCGCCGTGATCGGCGAACGGGATCGCGTTCAGGTACATGCGGTCGCAGTCCGCATCGAACGCCGCGAAGCCGCCGTTGCGCGATTGCAGCCCGCGCATCCAGTCCAGTGCGCGCGTGACGCGCGATGCATACGGGTTCGTGCCGTCTGCGTGGCGGCGCGTACGGCCGCGCCGATCGAGCATCGCGGTGACGAGCGCGCTGTCGTCGATGTCCGGGTAATACGGGTTCGCGTACTGGAACGCCCATCCGCCCGGCTCGACGTCGGCCGGGACGTTCTCGACCCAGTCGCCGCGCAGGTCGTTCACTTGCCGTTCGGCCAGCCAGTCGTACGCGCGGGCGATGCGTGCATCGAGCTCGCGCAGCGCGCCGGCCGACTCGCCGGTTTCCGGCGCCGCGACACCGCGCGCCTGCTCGAGCGCCATCGTGCTCCACGCGGTATCCCACACCGGCGACAGGCACGGCTGGCAATACACGCTGCCGTCCGGCCGCGTGACCAGCAGCTTCTCCAGCGCGTTTTCGCAATCGCGCCGCAGTGGATGGTCGTCCGGGTAGCCGAGCACCTGCATCATCTGGTAGCTGTACACGATCGGCGGGAAAATGCCGCCGAGCCCGTCCTCGCCGTTCATCCGTTCCGCACACCACGCTTGCGCATGCCGGATCGCGCGCTGCCGCAGGCGCTTCGGTATCAGCGGTTCGATATGGCGGACCGTGCGGTCGAGTGCGAGGAACAGCCGACGCATGCCGCGCGCGGGCGGGAAGTACCGGCGCTCTTCGTCCGGCGGCGTGACGAACAGCTCGCGGATCGAGACGTTGCGCGGATTGCGCGCCCGCGCCTTCAGCGAGCACAGCACCAGCAGCGGCACCATCGTCGTGCGCGCCCAGTACGCGACCTTGTACATCGAGATCGGCACCCACTTCGGGAACAGCACGAATTCGACCGGCATGAACGGCGTCGCGCGCCACGGCACCTGACCGAACGTCGCGAGCAGGATGCGCGTGAACACGTTCGAGCGTGCCGCGCCGCCGAGCTTCAGGATCGCATCGCGCGCGCGGACCATGTGCGGCGCCTGTTCGCTGTCGCCGGCCGCCTTCAGCGCGAAATACGCCTTCACGCTGCACGACACGTCCGGCGCGCCGTCGACGTACAGGTCCCATGCGCCGTGCGTGTCGAGCCGCTGGTTCGCGCGCAGGTAGCGCGCCATCTTCTCCTGGCGCACGTCGTCGATCCGGTCCATGAAATGCATCATCAGGATGTATTCCGCGGTGATCGTCGCGTCGGATTCGAGTTCGAAACACCAACTGCCGTCGGGCTGCTGAAGGCGCACGAGTGCGTCGCGTCCACGGGCGATGGCAGTGTCGAGCGTGGACCAGGGAGAGGGGGCCGATTTGTTCATGCGGCGGATCATACCATCCAGACGGAATGTTTATATCGAGACGTGCGGTGCTACCATCCGCACCATGAAAAAACGCCTCGAACCCGCGCCGCGCGACGTGTCCGCGCCCGTCGAACCGGCTGAAACGCCCGCTGCACGGGCCTCTGAAGGATCAGCGGCGCCGCTGGCTACCGCCGCGACCGGCGTGCGGCGGAAAAAAGCGCCGGATCAGGTGCGCGCGCAATTGCTGGCGGCCGCGTCGGAGATCGCGACGCATCACGGCGTGGCCGCGTTGACGCTCGATGCGGTGGCCGAGCGTGCCGGTGTGACGAAAGGCGCGCTGCAATATCACTTCGCGAACAAGCAGGGGTTACTGGACGCGCTGTTCGGGCAGGCGACCGAGCGGTTCGGCGCGCAACTGGCCGCGCGGCTCGCGGCGGATTCCGACGGCGGCGGCGCGGCGGCGCGCGCGTATCTGCATGCGGTGCTCGATGCGGCCAATCCGGCCGCGAGTACCGACGTGCTGCGCGTGCTGGTCGCGTCGATGATCACAGAGACGGACACGCGCGCGCGATGGTCGGTGCCGATGCGCGAATGGACGCGGCCCGACCCGGTGCCGCTCGAGCAGGCCGCGACGCTGATGATTTGCCGGCTCGCGGCCGACGGGTTGTGGATTTCGGAGTTGCTCGACAGCGTCGACGTATCGGCCGACTTGCGCGCCGAGATCGTCAGGCAGCTCGATGCGATGAGCCGGGGCGTGTTTCCGAAGTGATGCGCGACGCAGGAGCGATCGTCGAATTCGGAGAAACCTGGCCCGGGAAAACCGAGGAGCAGAAGCAGCGTCTGGCGGACGCCATCACGCGCGATGTGATGGAGATAGTCGGTTATGGTGAGGAATCCCTATCAGTCGGCTTCGAGGAAATTCCGTCGGACAAGTGGAAGGAGAAAGTCTATCGTCCGGATATTGCGGCGCGTTCCGCAACGCTGTACAAGAAACCGGACTACCGGATGTAAGCGCGCATCGCAGGCATGGCCTGTTCGACACGGGCGGTTTCGGCACCGCCCGTGCCGAACCGCCGATGAAGTGCCGCCGGTCCTATTGCGCCGTGGTGCGTGTGAACGGCCCGGGAATCCTGCCCGCTTCCTGACGCGCGATCATCCAGCCGGGATAGCACGGCGGCAACGCGCTCACGGCATCGAGGCGCGCCAGTTCTTCGTCGGTCAGGACGACGTCGACCGCGCCGAGATTGTCGTCGAGCTGATCGATCCGCTTGGCGCCGATGATGACGCTGGTGACGGCCGGCCTGGCGAGCAACCACGCGAGCGCAATCCGCGCGACCGAGACGCCGTGCGCGCCGGCGATCGCGCGCATCTCCGCCACGCACGGCCAGGCCCGATCCGGATCGACCGGCGGAAAATCGAAATGACCGCGCCGCGAACCTGCTTCGGTCGACGCGCCGGGGCCGAACTTGCCCGTCAGCAATCCGCCGGCGAGCGGCGACCAGACGAGCAGCCCCATTTGCTCGTCGACGGCGAGCGGAACCAGCTCGCGCTCCACGTCGCGCCCGGCGATCGAGTAGTAGGCCTGGAGCGTCTCGAAGCGCGTGGCGTGAAGCGCGGCACTCAGGCCGAGCGCCTTGCCGATCTTGCCCGCCCGCCAGTTCGACACGCCGACGTAACGGACCAGCCCCTGTCGCGTCAGATCGTCGAGCGCGCGCAGCGTCTCCTCGATCGGCGTGACGGGGTCGCTCGCGTGAATCTGGTACAGGTCGATATGGTTGACCTGGAGCCGTTCCAGGCTTCGCTGCACCGAATCCATGATGTGACCGCGCGACGCGCCCTGGTCGTTGGGACCCGCACCCATCACACCGGCTGTCTTCGTCGCCAGCACGATCTCGTGGCGCGGGACGCCGAGGTCGCGCAGCGCCTGCCCGACCACGCGTTCGGACTGCCCGAACGAGTAAATATCGGCAGTGTCGATGAAGTTGATGCCGGCGTCGAGCGCACGGGCGATCAGACGGTTCGCATCGTCCTGGCCGACCGCGCCGATCGCCGCCCACATGCCGGCATCCGCGTTGCCGCCCATCGTCATCGTGCCGAGGCACAGCTCGGAGACGTACAGGCCGGTGCGGCCCAATTGCTTGTATTTCATTGTTGCGCCCTTCGGAATCGGCCGGACACAATACGAGGCGTGGGCCGGTGGCGCCCCGCACGAACGTCGGAATGTCAGTTGGCGCGTGATGTGCCGGCCCGCAACTGTCCGGCAATCGCCGCGACGCGTGCGCCATAGCGGCGGGCCGTTTCGAGGTCGCCCGGCGACATCTCTTCCGGCGACGCATCGGCCGGCGTTTGCGCCATCGGCGCGATGTAGGCGCCCATGCGGTTCAGGTCGTCGCGCGCCGACGCTTTCAGATTGGCCGGCTTGATGTCCATGCTGACCCAGATGCCGCCATGCTGTGCGGCCAGCAGGAAGAAGTATTCGAGCGTATTGAGCTTGTCGCCGTTGAGGCTTGCGCTATTGGTGAAGCCGCCGAAGACCTTGTTCTGCCATCCGCTTTCGAACCAGACCTTCGACGACGCATCCGCGAACTTCTTGAACTGCCAGCTCGGGCCGCCCATGTAGGTCGGCGAGCCGAACAGGATCGCGTCGGCGTCGGCCAATGTGTGCCACGCGTCGTCGGCGAGGTTGCCGTCGGCGTCGATCGCGACGAGCGCGGCGCCGGCGCCGTCCGCGACAGCGGCGGCCATCCGTTGCGTATGGCCGTAGCCGGAGTGGTAGACGACGACCGTTTTTGCCGGCGGGGAGAGTTGATCCATGATGGTTTCCTTTCGTTCGGGTTGTCGTTCAGACGACGTGGGAAGCCACTCTACCGAGCCGCAATCGGGTTATAAACGACGACAGATTGAACGTTCCGTTACTTTCCGGATGAACAATGCAGAACCTTGATGCGCTTTTGATTTTTGCCCGTGTCGCCGAAATGGCGAGCTTCACGCGTGCCGCCGAAAGCCTCGGCATTCAGAAGGGACGGGTATCCACGGTCATCCGTGCGCTCGAACGGGACATGGGTGTCGCACTCCTGCATCGGACCACGAGGCGCGTACAGCTCACCGAGGACGGCCGCGCGTTCTATGCGCGTGCGACCGACCTGCTCGCCGAAGTGCAGGAATTGCAGTCGATGTTCTCGGGGCGCGGCGCGTCGCTGCGCGGCAGGTTGCGCGTGGACATGCCCACGGAATTGGCGCGCAGCGTCGTGGTGCCGGCGCTGCCGCAACTGATGGCCGCGCATCCGGATCTGGAGCTGGAGCTGTCCAGCACCGACCGGCGTGTCGATCTCGTTCGGGAAGGGTTCGATTGCGTGATCCGGCTGGGCCCGATCGCCGACGAGACGCTGATTGCCCGGCCGCTCGGCAAGCTGCGCATGACGAATGCGGCGAGCCCTGCCTATCTCGCGCGGCATGGCGTGCCGCATACGCTCGCCGATCTGCACAGCCAGGGGCACAAGATGATCCACTACACGCTGACGCTCGGCGCGCGGCATCCCGGATGGGAATATCCGGATGGCGACGGCTATGCGTGGTTGCCGTTGCCCAGCGCGATGCAGGTCAACAGCGTGCAGACCTATCACGCGGCGGGGCTGGCGGGCATCGGGCTGATCCAGGCCGGCTATTCGGCGCTCGCGCATCACCTCGAAAGCGGCGCGCTCGTGGAGGTGTTGCCGGACTTGCGTCCCGAGCCGCTTGCCGCGTCGCTCGTCGTCGCGCATCGGCGCAATCTTTCGCCGCGCGTGCGGGCTTTCATGGACTGGATCGGGGGCGTATTGAAGCCGTACCTGGATTAGCGGGGTGGTGGAGCGGTTCGACGTGTCGGCGGATGCGGTTCCTTTGCCGCGCTCCCTTTGCGTTACGCAAACTTGCCGAAATCCACCGCAACGGCATCAACGCGCCGCGTCCCGCGCGTCGTCCAGCAACCACTCCGCAAACGCCCGCACCGGCGCCGCGCTCAATTCGATCGGCTCGGGAAGCACGAGGCAAAAGTTTTTCGTCACCGCCTTGCCGTCCGGCCAGGGCGCGACCAGCCGCCCTTGCTCGAGTTCCGTCCCGATGTAAAGGCGCGGCACCAGTGCGACACCCAGACCGGCCAGCGCGGCCTCGATCAGCATCGAATGAAGATCGTATCGCGGGCCGATCGCCGGATTAGTCAGCACGATGCCGGTTTCCTGCGCATAGGCCTGCCACGCATCCGGATTCTGTCGCCGATGAAGGCGCGGCAGCGCATCCAGCGACGGATTCGCGCCAACGCCTTCGATGAGCGCCGGACTGCACACGGGCACCAGCACCTCTTCCAGCAGCGGATGCAGATGCATGCCGGCCCACGCGGGATGGTCGAAATGAATGGCGGCGTCGAACCCGCTGCCGGCCAGCAGGAACGGTTCCATCCGTTCGGCGATGTGCACGGTGACGTTCGGATGGCGCGCCTGAAAGCGCTTCAGCCGCGGAATCAGCCAGCGGGTCGCGAAGGTCGGGATCGCGGCGATGTCGATGCTCGCGCCTTCGACGGGCTGCCCCATCAGATACAGGCTGTCCCGTTCCAGCCGATCCAGAATCTCGCGCACCTGCACTGCGTATCGCGTGCCGTTGGGCGCAAGCCGCACGCGGTTGCCGACGCGCTCGAACAGCGTCACGCCGAGGAACGCCTCCAGCCGGCCGATCTGGCGGCTGACGGCGCCTTCGGTGCGCGCCAGCTCGTCGGCGGCGCGGGCGAAGCTGCCGTGTCGGGCCGCCGCCTCGAAGGCCAGGAGCGCGGAATTGCTGGGGATCTTGCGTCGCATCGTGGGTTTCGCCGGTCGGGGTGCGTTCGACGGTCAGCTTGATCAAATGTCACTGAAGGCTGACTTTAAGTCGATATCTGTGTGAAAGACAGCAGATTAGCATTACGTCACTGCACTGAATATCCCGTATTCGAGGTGCAGGATGCTCACTCGTCACGAAGGACGATCCAATGATCTATACCGTCGAATGCAGCTTCGCCGACGCCGCCAGCGAAGCCGAATGGAACGATTTCTACAGCGACGACAAGCTGCCGGCCCTCATCTCGGTCGCCGGCTTTCACACGTCGCAGCGCTTCAGGGCGATAAGCGGCGGCTGCCCCGTTTATCTGGCCATTCACACGATCGACGGTCTCGACGTGCTGACCGGCGATGAATATCGACGGAAAGGCGGCGGCAATTTCGCGCGTTGGCAGCAGCACATCACCGACTGGCACCGCAATCTCTACGGCGATATCGATCATGCGCCGGCGGTCGACGCCGACGAACTGCTCGTGCTGAGCGACAGCGGCCCCGGCCCGCTGATCGAACTGGGCCTGAAGCCGCTGGCCATGGAGGCCGTTGCACTGGAGCGGTTTCCGGCGCGCCGCTGGCTCGCGGTACTCCCCCGGAGCGATGCCCCGCTCGTCGACGACGTACCGGCCGGCCTTGACCTGTACGCACCGATGACGATGCAACTGACGAAGAAGCGCGGCGATGCCTAACGTGACTTTCCATATCGATGCGGAACGCATGCCGCCCGACGCGCGCCTCGCCGAACTTTCCGGCGACTGCATCGAACTCTGTACGCGTGTCCTTCAGGCAGAAGTCAGGAACGTCCACGTCATTTACGTGGCGGTTCGGCACGGCTGCGGGCATCCCGTTTTCGCGGAAATCCGGTATCGCGTGGAATCGTTCCGTCCGCCCGCGGTCATGGACGCGTTCATGGAAGCGCTGGATCGCGCCGTCGTTCGCCGCACGGGGCTGACGGCGCGCATCCGCTGTTTCGGTCATGCCGTGCCGAACCTTCACGCGCGAAACTAGCCGCACCGGAGAAGCATGATGTCCAACGTTACGTTTCCCTGTCAGCGTGTCGGGGATTTCACGATCACCGCGATCAGCGACGGCTACCTCACGGCCAGCCTCGATTTCCTGTCGAATATCGACGTGGCCGACGCTGCCGGCATGCAGCGCGCGGCCGGGCAGCAGGCGCCGTCCGCCGTGCATATCAACTGCTACGTCGTGCGCGGCGCGGGCCGCACGATGCTCGTCGATGCAGGAGCCGGCGGCATCAGGCAATGGGGCGGCCGTCTGCAGGACAACTTACGGCTGGCCGGCATCGATCCTGCCGAGATCGACACGGTTCTGCTCACGCACGCCCATCCCGACCACATCGGCGGGCTGACGAATGCCGCCGGACACGTTGCGTTTTCGAATGCGGAGCTGCTCGCGCATCGACGCGAGGTCGCGTTCTGGCGCGACGACGGCAATCTGAGCCGCGCCAGCGAGCGCGCCCGCGGCAATTTCCGGATCGCACGTCAGGCATTCGACGCTTACGGCGACGCGCTTCGGACCTTCGACGAAGGCGAGGTGCTGCCCGGAATCGCTGCGATCCCGCTACCGGGGCATACCGACGGACATACCGGCTATGTGCTCGAATCCGGCGATCAGGGCCTGCTCGTGTGGGGCGATATCGTGCATTTCCCGCACATCCAGATCAAGCGGCCGGACGTCTCGATTGCGTTCGACCAGGATGCGTCGCAGGCGGCGGCGACGCGTGCGCGACTGCTCGACCGGGCCAGCTCGGAAGGGCTGCTGATCGCCGGCATGCATCTGGGGGAACCCGGGTTCGCGCGAATCGGGCGAACGAACGGCGAATACGGCCTGTTTTACGAGGCCGACACGTGAAGCGATGCACGGAAACGTTCGCGGTCGATACCGCGCGCCCGCTTTGCAGGTTGCCGTTCGAGGAGGACAATCCAGCCTGAAATCTCGTCGGAGGTCGCACATCATGGCTCCATTTCAACCCGATGGATGGCATACCGTCACGCCGCGGATCGTCGTGCCGGATCCGCGCAACCTGGTCGCCTTCATCCGCACGGTGTTCGACGCAGAAGGCGAATGCCGTGCCGGTTTGCCTGCCGAGATCCGGATCGGCGACTCCGTCGTGATGGTCAGCGGCGGAGACGGCCTGCGCGATCCGATGCCGGCGTTTCTGTACGTGTATGTCCAGGACACCGACGCCACCTATCGACGGGCGCTCGCGGCGCAAGCGATCCCGCTCGAAGCGCCCGCCGACATGCCGTACGGCGACCGGCGGGCGATGGTGAAGGACGCGTGGGGAAACGTCTGGCAGATCGCCACGCACCAGCGCGACCTGTCGGCCGACGAGATTCGCGCGAGGCTCGGCGACGGCGGCTAGTCGCGCTGCCTCGGTTCCCCCCCTCTGTCGCAATCGTCAAGATTCGCGTCGCATGCGGATAAAAGCCGCCCGTTCCCCGAGCCGTTAACCCGTTCGCAGCCCCGCGCCGGTACTGCGCCACGGCGCGCGTCGTTCGTGTTCCGGAATTCACCTCCGCCGCTGGCCGTGCCCGGCCGGCTCAAGGGAACGTCATGCGAAAACAACTCACTATCCGTGGTGGACTCGTCGCGACCATCGCCGGTTATACCGTGCTGCTCGTGCTGGTGGTCGGCGCCTGCATCGCGGCCCTCTACATCGGCAACGGCTCGCTCGAGGCGATGTACCGCGACGACACCGCGTCGCTGCTGCACCTGAAGACCAGCTCCGAGCGGATGCTGGTGCTGCGCGAACGCATGAGCGACGTCGCGCAGATCATCAGCGCCGGCCAGCCCGCGAAGGAGGAGGTCGCGCAACTTCACACGCTGCTCAAGCAGAGCAACGATGAACTGGATGCATACACGCGCCTGCATGCGCGCGACGCCGGCGAGCAGGCGCTGTTCGACACGCTGCAGGACCGCCGGCGCACACTGCTCGACCGGGTGTTCCTGAAGGCGCTGTCGCAGCTCGACGGCGACGACGCGTTCAACTTCCTCGACACGCAGCGCACCGCGCCGCCGGCGTTGTTCGCCGCCTACCAGGCGGCGATCGACGCGCTCGAATCGTTCCAGGTCACGCGCCAGAAGGCCCGCTACGATGCGGCCGGCAGGCATTTCCACCGGATCGTGTGGGGGATGGGAGCGGTCGCGGTGCTGGCGCTCGTCGTCGGGTTCCTGGCCCAGCGCGTGCTTGCGAAGGCGATCATCGAGCCGATCAATCTCGCGGTCGAGCAGTTCGAAAAAATTTCGAAAGGCGACCTGACCGGCGCCGTCGTCGTCCCGGGCGAGAATGAAATGGCGTATCTGCTGAATGCGCTGAAGCGGATGCAGGACGGCCTCGTCGATACGGTGAGCCAGGTGCGCGCGAGCACCGAGACGATCGTCGGCGACGTGCGCACGATCGCGAGCGGCAACGTCGACCTGTCCGCGCGTACCGAGCAGCAGGCCGTGTCGCTGCAGCAGGCGGCCGCGAGCGTCGAGCAACTGACGGCGGCCGTGCGCCAGAACGCGGACAACGCGCGCGACGCGCGCACGTACGTCGAGGGCGCGGCCGGCATCGCGTCGCGTGGCGGCGAAGCGATGCAGCGCGTCGTCGAGACGATGTCGGAGATTTCGCACAGCTCCACGCGCATCTCCGGCATCGTCGGCGTGATCGAGAGCATTGCGTTTCAGACGAACATCCTCGCGTTGAACGCCGCCGTCGAAGCCGCGCGCGCGGGCGAGCAGGGGCGCGGGTTCGCGGTCGTCGCCACCGAGGTGCGCGGGCTCGCACAGCGCTGTGCAGCCGCGGCGAAGGAAATTCGCGACCTGATAGGCCATTCCGCGCGACGCGTCGAAGACGGCAGCGGCCTCGTCGCGGCGGCCGGCTCGGCGATGGCCGAGCTCGTCGCAGCGGTCGAGCGGGTGAACGCGATCATGGGCGAAACCAGCCAGGCATTCGACGAGCAGTCGTCGGGCATCGAGCAGGTGAACGCCGCGGTGATCCAGATGGAGCAGACGATGCAGCGCAATGCCGCGCTGGTCGAGGAAGCGGCGGCCGCGGCGCTGTCGCTCGACGAACAGGGCTCGCGGTTGAGCGCCGCGGTCGCGCAGTTCCGTCTGCGCGACGCGGCGCTCGCGTGACGTGCGGGATTATTGCGGCGCGTCCGGCAACGCGTAGTCGAAGCGGTACGTATGCCGGCCGTCGTCGATGTCGATGCGCATCGCGCCGGACAGGCCGAGCAATTCGTCCGTTCCGGAATCGGGCACGACCGTGATCGACTGCGTCGGCTGCCCGCGCGTCATGGTGGAGCTGTGCTGCAGGACGAATCTGCCCTTGCGTCCGCCGAGCACGCCTTCGACGGTTTCCATCGCCACGTAGCCGGCCGAACCCTGAACGCTGCTGCGAAACGCGAGCATTTCTCCGTGGCTGACGGCTTCCAGATCGCCATGAAAATGTTTGTCCAGCGACATGCGGCCGAGCCCGCTGTGTTCCGCGACGTGACTCAGGGGTTCCGGATTCAGCTTCACTTCGAACGGACCGCTGGCCTGCAGTTTCATGGCTGTTCTCCTCGTCGAATGGGCAATCGGCACTATAAGCGAACGCCGTCGACGGTGGGCCGATCGCGGTGCGTCAATCGTCGTCCGGCCGATAAAGCGCTTTCAACTGCGACAACTCGTCGACGAATCGATCCTTGAGCGCCTGAGGCCCGAGGATCTTCACCTGTGCGCCGTACCCCAATAGCTTGCGTGCGCCGTGCTCGATCGATTCGATCGGCATCAGGAACGCTTTCCACCCCGCCGGGACATCCGGGCCGCCGGCGTCCTGCGATACCGGTGCGGCCTCGATCCGCGCGTTGGCCAGCCAGGTTTCGGCGCGCGGCGACACGGCGACATGGGCGGTCAGCCGATGGAGATCGGCCTCGTACCGGCTCATCGCGTCACGCCAGTGCGCGGCGAGATCGAATCGCGCGGGGCGCCTGAAACGGCGGTGCGTCGCTTCGAGTTCGAGGACGTTCGCCAGCCGGAAGGTGAGCGCGCCGGCCTTGCCGACTACCGCGGCAACCAGGTACCAGGCGCCGCCCTTGAGCACGAGGCCGAGCGGCTCGAGCGCGTGCCGGGACACGCCGCGCCAGCTTTGGTACTTCACGTCGATACGGTACGCACCCCACACCGCATCGGCGACTTCGCGCAGAAATTCCGGCGTTTCCTGCGCGCGATACCAATCCAAGGTATCGACGTGCAGCCGGCTCGCGACGCGATCGGCCCGTTCGCGTGCGCCCGGCGGCAGGCTGGCGATCATCTTCAGCCGTGCCGAGGTTGCCATGCCGTCGAGGCCCAGTTCGCTCGCCGGGCCGGGCAGGCCCGCGAGAATCAGCGCATGCGCCTCGTGCTCGGTGAGCCCCGTGAGATCGGTGCTCCAGCCGTCGCGCAACTGAAAGCCGCCGTTGCGGCCGCGATCGCCCCAGATCGGCACGCCGGCCGTCGACAACTGGTCGATATCGCGCAGGATCGTGCGCTCGGACACCTCTAGCGCTTCGGCCAGCGCGGGCGCGGTCATCCGGCCGCGCGCTTGCAGCATCATCATGATCGACAACAGGCGGCTCGCTTTCATACACGGTACGTTACCGCAAATACATGACACAGGATGTCGTGTTTTCAGGCTTATGCTTTGCCGCGTCTCCGATTCGTTCCGTCGACGCGAACACACCCCATCATGAAAATCATTTCAGGACCGCTGAGCATGTTCGGCGCCAAGGTCGAGATTGCGGCGCACGAGAAAGGCATCGATTTCGAGCTGGCGATGGCGCCGTTCAGCCAGCAGCGCGGCTACGACCCCACGCATCCGGATGTGTTGCGGATCAACCCGAAGCGCCAGGTGCCGGTGCTGATCGACGGCGCGCTGGAGATTTTCGATTCCACGCAGATCTTCGAGTATTTCGAGGACCTGAAGCCGGAGCCTGCATTGTGGCCGGTGCACCCGGCGGCACGCGCCGTTGCGCGTCAACTCGAACACTGCAGCGACGAAATCTATTTTCCGCACATCGTCCGGCTGATGGGTCTCGAAGCTATGCCGGACGATCCGGCGGCGCAGGCCGCACGCGCAGAAGCGGCACGATACTATCGGCGCATGGAGCATGTGCTCGCGGATCGCGCATTTCTGGCCGGTACCTATTCCTATGCCGATATCGCGTTCTACATGGCGCAGTTGTTCGGCGCGCGCAAGGGGGCGCCGATGACCGGCGAGACGCCCAACCTGCTCGCATGGCGTAACCGGATGACGGCGCGCCCAGCGGTGCGGAAAGTGGCTGGGGCGATGGCCGCGTATCTGGCCTCGATCGGGGAAGTGGTGCCCGATTTTCTTCGCGAGCTCGATTGACCGCGCCCGCCGGCCCGATGATCCGGCGACGAAACCGCTGCGGCCATCGGGCCGCGCCACCGCAGTCCGACATATTCCTCTACTCGTCGCCTTGACCTTGAAGTCGACTTGAAGCTTAGAGTGCTTGCTGACGGCAGCGCATCGGCAGGCTTCGGATCTCGCCTGCCACGGTCGATCATCGACGAGAGGCAACGGACATGGACAGGCGTTTTACACAGGTCGAATTCGGGCCGCACACGGTCGACGTGCCCGAGGGCGGGTACTACGACCGGTTCCGGATGAATCCGGACCTGGACGCGGTGGCGCGCGATCCCGCAGCGGGGAACATCGATTTTTTCCGGCGGATTCCGAAGCGTCAGGTCGCTTCACGGGTCGGCCCGATCTGGGCGCCGAACTTTTACTACCGTTCCAGCAGCATTCAACTGCTGTTCCTCGCGCCGCTCGAACGCCTGCGGACCACGCTGCCGATCCCGCTTGAACCGCTGCGGGCGTTCCGCGGATACGGGCTCGTCGCGCTGACGTTCTTTTCGTACGCGGTGTGCGACAACGATCCGTACGACGAAGTATCCGTCGCGGTGGTCATCCGCCGGCCCGGCGCGAAAGGCTCGCACGCGCTCGAGCTGATCGACTCGATGCGGCGCCGGAGTTTCTTCGCACACGTACTGGCGCTGCCGGTCACGACGGAAATCGCGCGGGTGCGCGGCGTGCACGGCTATCAGTTGCCCAAGTGGCTCGCCGAGATCGACGTGAACGTCGGTGCGACGGCCCGCGCGCGTATCGCCGGACCGGACGGCCGGCCGGATCTGAGCGTCAGCGTGCCGCTGCCGGCGCTGACCCGCGTCCCGTCGCAATCGCACATGGGGACGACGACGATGGTCAATCGTATCGACGGCGAATGGCACGAGTCGTCGGTACAGACCAACATGCTGTCGTTCGCGCAGCGCCTGTTGCCGCGCAACGTCGAGCTGGCGCGGCACGGTGGGCCGCTCAGCCAGTTGCTCGACGGGCTCGGCGCATCCACGATCATGCGTCTCGACGTGGTCGCGGATGCTCAACTGGTCCTGAATCTGCCGACGCCTTCGAGGGCCTTCGATGAACCCGGAAAGCCATGCTAACGATACCGATGCGTGCGACGTGCGCGCACGGAAGGAGTCGTCCATGCCGCAACCGACCTACGATCTCGTCGTATTTGGCGCGACCAGTTTCGTCGGACAGATCCTGGCCCGCTATCTGTCCGACTATCTGTCGACCGCCGGTGCCGGCGACACGCTGCGCTGGGCGATCGCGGGCCGGTCCGACGCGAAGCTCAGGCAGGTCCGGGATACGCTCGGCGCGGCCGGGCAATCCGTGCCGATCATCGTCGCCGACGCGGCCGACGAAACGCAGCTTCGGGCGCTGTGCGCGCAAACGCGGGTGGTGGTGTCCACCGTCGGCCCTTACGCGCTGTACGGAGAGCCGCTGGTCCGGGTCTGCGCGCAAACCGGCACCGACTACTGCGACCTCACCGGCGAGACGCAGTGGATCCGGCGGATGATCGACAGGTACGAGCCCGCGGCCCGGCAATCGGGCGCGCGCATCGTGCATTGCTGCGGCTTCGATTCGGTGCCGTCCGACATGGGTGTTTTCTTCCTGCAGCAACAGGCGCGGCGGCAGTGGGGCGAACCGGCCGCGCACGTGAAAATGCGCGTCAAAACGTTGAAGGGCGGTGCGTCGGGGGGCACCGTGGCCAGCGTGATCAACGTCGTGCGCGAAGCGGCGGCCGATCCGGCGTTGCGTCGGGAACTGCTCGATCCTTATTCGTTGTGTCCGCAACGGCATGGTTTCACGGTGCGGCAGCATGCGGTTCGGTCCGCCGAATTCGATCGCGATTGCGATACGTGGATCGCGCCGTTCGTGATGGCGGCGATCAACGAGCGCGTCGTTCACCGCTCCAATGCGCTGGCGGACAATGCGTACGGCAGCCGCTTCACCTATGACGAAGCCGTGATGACGGGCACGGGCCTGAAGGGGCGCATGATCGCGCTGACGATGGTGGCGGGCCTCGGCGCATTCATGGTCGGCGTCCTCGTCGGGCCGTTGCGCGGCCTGATGGAGCGCTTCCTGCTGCCGAAGCCGGGCGAGGGGCCGAGCATCGACGCCCAGCAGGCCGGCCGCTACGATTTGCGCTTCTTCGGCCGCGCCGACGACGGGCGTACCTTGCGTGTGAAAGTCACCGGCGATCGCGATCCCGGCTACGGCTCCACCGGCAAGATGCTCGGCCAGGCCGCGATCGGTCTCGCGCTCGATAGCCACCGCGACGGCGTGAAGACCGGGCGCGGCGGCGGCTTCTGGACGCCCGCGACGATGTTCGACGAACGCTATATCGAGCGTCTGGTTCGCCATGCCGGGTTGCGTTTCGAGGTGATTCGACCGTAGTTCGCGTCAGCGATTCGAGCGGGGCGGGGGCGTCGTGGACGCCCGGCGGCGACGCTTGCGACTAGCCTTGCCCGCGCCCGCGCGCGCAGCCGTCTCGTCCAGAATCGTCGCGGCGAATTCGGCGGCCGCCGGCATCCGCGCGTCGTGCATCATCACGAATTCCATCTCCGGCAGCGCCGGCAAGCCTTCGGGCAAGCCCAATTCGCGGAGCGTGTCGTCGATCGCACTGCGCGGCACGGGCGCGATCGCGATGCCGGCCCGTGCGAAGGTCCGGATGCCGGTCACGCTCGGGCTTTCGCATGCGATCCGGTAGCGCATGCCGGCCAGCGCGAGCACCTTGATGGCGGCGCCGCGGTACGGGCACGGATCGGGGAAGCATGCGAGCGGCACGTCGCCTTCCGGAAGCGGCTCGTGGCGCGCGAACGCCCAGGCGAGCGGCTCTCGCCACAACGTCGTGCCGTGGCCCGAGTGCGAGCACCGGCTGCCGATCACGAGATCGAATTCGCCGTTGGCGTGCCGTCGAAACAGGCTGTCGCCGATGTCGACGACCAGATCCAGCCGCAGCCCGCGCCGCGCGGCGCCGTGGCGACGCATCAGGTCCGCAAGCCAGCCGCCTGCGAAGTCCTCCGACACGCCGATCCGCAGCTTGACGTCGACGGCGTCACCCGTTCCCAGCCTGGCCCGTGCTTCCTCGCTCAGGTTGAGCATCGCCCGCGCGTAGCCGAGCAGCGTCTCGCCATGCGCGGTCAGCGTCACGCTGCGCGTATTGCGCACGAGCAGCGCCTGCCCGACCTGTTCCTCGAGGCGAACGATCTGCGCGCTGACCGCGGACTGGCTGAGGTTCAGCCGCCGCCCGGCGCGGGTGAAGCTGCGCACGTCGGCAACCGCAACGAAGGTATGAAGCAGCGCCGTGTCGAGAGGAGGATTCATTCATCACCAATCCGGGTTAATTTGATCAATTAATATCGTTTCCCGATTATAGGCCGGCCGGATAGGCTGTGAAGCGCGGTGGGCGAGCGCGCATCGGGCGCGCCGTCGTCACCCTTGGCAAGGACCGGTGCCATGACACGCGTACTCTATATCGAAGGCTCACCCAACAAGGCTTATTCGGCGTCCATCGAGGTGTGCGATGCGTTTCTCGACGCGTACCGGCATGCCCATCCCGATCACGAGATTCGGAAGCTCGATATCTGGGATCTGCCGATGCCCGAATTCGACGGCGCCGCGCTGGCCGCGAAATATGCCGGGCTGAGCGGCACGGCGTTGACGCCGGAGCAGGCGGCAGCGTGGCAGCAGATCGAACGGCTCGCGGCGCCGTTCCACGAAGCGGACAAATTCCTGTTCGGCGTGCCGCTGTGGAATTTCAGTATTCCGTACAAGCTCAAGCACCTGATCGACGTGATCTCGCAGAAGGATGTGTTGTTCACGTTCGACGCAGCGGGGTTTGCCGGCAAGCTGGTCGGCAAAAAGGCGGCGGTGGTCTATGCACGCGGGCTCGCCTACCAGTCGCCGGGGTCGTTTACGCCGGCCGCCGAGTTCGATCTGCAGCGCCCTTACATGGAAACGTGGCTCAAGTTCGTGGGCGTGACGGACGTCACCGGAATCGTCGTCGAGCGTACGTTGTTCGGTGCGGACGGGAAGGTCGATCGGAGCCGGGCGATCGACGAGGCACGGGCGATCGCGCGGACGTTCTGACGTTGACGGCCCCGCGCAGCCGGCGCGGGTTGACTCAGCGCCCGCCCTGGGCGATGGCGAGCGCGACGCCGAAGCCCACCAGCACGCATCCGAACGTGCGATCGATCCAGTGCCGCAGCGACAGCAGGCGATCGCGGACAGCCGTGGCCGAGAAACAGAGCGCCACGAGGCTGAACCAGCCGGCATGGGCGGCCGCGATGAACGCGCCGTAGCCGATCTGCACGATCAACGGCGTGTCGGGCCGGACTGCCTGCATGAACAGGCTGACGATGAACACCGTGGTTTTGGGATTCAGCGCATTCGTCAGAAAGCCCGTGCGCAGCGCGGCGAGATCGGACAGCGGCGCCACGGCGGTGTCGGCTTGCACGCCGCCGGCTTTCGTCATGAGCATCCTTGCGCCGAGGTAGACCAGGTAGATCGCGCCGATCAGCTTGACGGTATTGAAGAGCCACGCCGACTGACGAATCAGCAGCCCGACGCCCAGCAGCGTGTAGCTCACGTGAACGATGACGCCGAGCCCGATCCCGCATGCGGTGAGTACGCCGGAACGACGCGACAGCATCAGGCTGTTGCGCGTGACCATCGCGAAGTCCGGCCCCGGGCTGATGACGGCCAGCAGCGTGATGGTGACTACGACTATCAATTCGGTCATGGCGTTGCTCCTGCGACGGATATGTTGATGGCACAATCGTATCCATCGTGCTTCATCGGGAAAAACGATGATTTCTGACCAGAATGGTGAGTCTGAATCACAATCGATCCGTACCGGCCTGCCGTCACTGATGGCGCTGCGGTGTTTCGAGGCGGCGGCGCGTCACGAGCATTTCAGCCGCGCGGCCGACGAGCTGTGCCTGACCCATGGCGCGGTCAGTCGCGCGGTGCGTCTGCTCGAGGACGATCTGGGCGTGGCGCTGTTCGAGCGGCGCAGCCGTCGCGTGTTCCTGACCGAGGCGGGCCGCACCCTCGCGCAGGCCGTCCATGACGGCCTGGGCCTGATGCGTCACGCCGCCCACGCCTTGCGTACCGACGCTGCCCGTGCGCGGCGTTCGGTCCTGTCGTGCGAGCCGACGCTCCTGATGCGCTGGCTGATGCCGCGCTGGCCGGATTTCCAGGCGCAGCATGCGGGCGTCGATATCCATCTGGCCGCTGCCGGCGGGCCGTTCTCGTTCGACAGCGGCATCGACATGGCGATTCGTCGCAACGATTTTGCGTGGCCGGCGGCGTATCACGCCGAGCATCTGTTCGCCGAACGCGTGGGGCCGGTTTGCCGGCCGGACAAGGTCGGTGCGTGGTTCGCGTCGCGTCGCGGTGCCCGCGCGTTGAAGCCCGACGCTGTGCGACTGCATACACGCACCCGGCCGGACGCATGGAATGCCTGGGCGGCGGCGGCGAATCAACCGGCCGCGAATGGGCGCGGGCAGCGGTTCGATCATTTCTATTTCAGTCTGCAGGCGGCCGTCGCGGGGCTGGGAGTCGCGATCGGACCGTGGCACCTGGTGCGCGACGACATCGAAAGCGGTGTGCTGGTTGCGCCGATGGGGTTCGTCGAGGATGGATCGGATTACTACCTGTTGACGCCGACGCCGGCGATGGACGGGAGTGCGCACGCGGCGTTGCTGGGATGGTTGAGGGCGATGGTCTGACAAGGGCTGCCGGGCGCGCTTTCGAATGACCGGCGAAGCGCGTGCCCGGATGCGCGGCACACCATGCGATCCTGCGCGCCGCGAGAGCCGGTACTTCGTCGGCGCTCGCATCGATATCGACGCACCCGGCAATATCGCCGCTCGTCGGGCAAACGCCACCGCGAATCGAAATAAAGCATGAATGGACTTCCCGATGCTTGCTCGTGTCGGCCAGCGAACGGAAAATGTATCGATCGGGGCGCGCGCTGCAAGCAGGATACCGAATTGCCGGCCGAATGTTCGCGGCCGATTGCCCTGGCTCGACGCTGCGGGGGCCGGCAGGAGGTCGATCGGCTTTACCGGAAATGACGCGTGACGGTGCGTGTGTCGCTAAAAGAACGCCGGTGCGTGTTTTATCTTTGCAACGAATGAGCGCCGATGAAATCTCCGTCATTCTTCATCTTTTTGACACGGCTTTTAACGGCGCCTGGGCAAGCCGGGGCGCGTCAAGCTGCAGCGAATATTTCCCGTTGCCTTTAAATCCGCATCCTTTACCCGAAGATCGACGACGAGGCGAAGCCATGCAACTTCAAACCGGTAATTTATTCGCCGTTGACGGGCGGCGCGGCGGCGACGAGCGAATCGACATGCTCGTCACGGGCCCGCGCGTGAACGTCGAGCGGATCGTATCGATGGGGCATGCGAGCCCGGACGGGTTCTGGTATGACGACCCGCGGGCCGAATGGGTCGTGCTGCTGTCCGGCGCGGCCATGCTCGAATTCGAAGAGGATGCGACGCGGCTCGATATGCGCGCCGGAGATTACGTGCTGATCGAGCCGCATTGCCGTCATCGTGTCGCATGGACGCATGACGAAGTGCAAACCGTCTGGCTTGCCATCTATTACGAACGCTGAAGAAAGGATGGGCGTGCGGCACGATCGGTGGATTGACCTGTGCGCGACACGCCGATCGGGCAAAACCTCGTCGACCGGAGCGGCTTTGGAATGCCGCCGGTATCGATGCGCCAATCAATGCCCAAATTGCCGGACAGCGTGTCGAATCACGCGCCGGCCCATGCGGGGAATCTTATTCCTGGATCAGGAATCGATTGCGATTCTTCGCATCCTTGATCCATGCGGGCGCGCGACCGCGGCCCGACCAGGTCGCCCCGGTCTTCGGATCGCGATACTTTGCCTGCACGGGAGCGCCCGACTGTCTGGCCGGCCGACCGCGGCGCGTACCGAAAATGTCTTTTTCGGTAATGCCGTATTCCGCGACTTTGGTGCGGATGTCGTCGACGACCGCCTGGAATTCAGCGGCGCGCGCTGCTTCGGCTTTCTCGGCCAAAGCGTCCATTTGAGCTTTCAGTTCCTTGTAAGTTGCCATATATCACTCTTCAGGTTGTGTCCATACATGATAGCGGTTTCAACCGGAAATGACGAAGAAAATTGCGCCGACTACGAATTGTATTGCGGATATGGCAATGCACGACTGCTTCGAACACCTGAGAAGTCGTTTGATTGGATCGTTTGCGTCCGATCTTCTCATGCGGGACAAGCTTCGGAGACTCAATTATTCTTTATCTTTTTTCAGAAGGATTGGGGAATTCACTGATGAACAGGGATGACAAACTGAAACAGGTCGCGGCCGATTTCGGATTCGATCCGGACGAAACGATCAGGATCGGCGGAAAGTACACGCCCGTCCTGGCCGACGGAACGACGGCCTACGTCGCCGGCCAGATTCCGCGAATCGGGGAAGTCGTGCATTTCGTCGGCATCGTGGGCGAATCCGTTTCGCTGGACGACGGCCGTCGCGCGGCCGGCATTTCCGCACTGCGCGCGCTGGCGCTGATCCGCAAGCAGTGCGGCACGCTCGATGCGATCGCGACGGTGCCGCGCATGACCGTGTACGTGCGAAGCGCGCCCGGCTTCACGATGCAAAGCGAGGTGGCCGATGGCGCGTCGGACGTGTTGTATGCAGTGCTCGGCGACGCCGGCGTTCATACGCGCACGTCGGTCGGTGTGCTGCAACTGCCGAAGGGCGCGTCGGTCGAAGCCGATTTCATTTTCGGGCTGAATCGCAGCGGCGCCGCTGGTTGACCGGGCGTGGCCGCGCCGACGGAACGGGCCGCCTTGCGTCGATCGGCGCGCCGTGCGCGAGGGGCGGCTTCGGGCGTCATCGCGGTCCGTTCATCGAATGCGAGGAAGAACGAATCCGGATCTCGGTAGCCGGGCAGGAAGGCGATCTGATCGGAGGGTAGGTCCGAGCGATCGAGGTCATGCCGCGCGAGCTTCGCGCGAACTTACCGCCGGCAGGGTTTTGAAGTTTGCGCCATCGTCGCCGAGCCGCCGCTGCGCGAAGCGGTTCATCGCCGCAATTGCCCGGTTTCGACGAGCTGCTGAAAGAAGTCGTTCATCGACTCGGCGAGCGGGCGATAGCGGATGCCCAGTTCATTGCGGCTGCGACTGTTGTCCGCGCGCCAGGGCAGCCCGACGTTGCGCGCGATCACGCGGCGCGTCACGCTCTTGTTCGCGAGCGGGCCGACCAGCCACACCAGCCACTTCGGCAGGATGCGTCGCGGAATCGGATAGTCGGCGCCATACCGTTCCAGCAGCGTGGCGGCCATCGCCGGCAGGCTCGTGTCGTGCGCCGAGACGATGTAGCGGCCATTGGCGCTCGGCAAGAACGCCACACGCAGATGCGCGTCGGCCACGTCGCGGACATCCACCGCGCCCATGCCGAGATCCGGCACGCGGGCCTTCATCGTGCCGTCGCCCATCTGCCGGACGATCTCGAAGCTCTCCGACGTCGCGTACGGATTGATGCCGGGCCCGATCACGAGCGACGGATTGATGGTGACGAGATCCCAGCGTTGCTGCCGGCGGGCGATTTGCCACGCTTCGCGCTCGGCGACCGTCTTCGAATACGAATAGGGTTGATGGGTGAGCGACGAACTGGTGTTCCAGATTGCTTCGGTGAACATACCGTCGGGCGTCGCAGCGAGATCGGCGTTGTCGCCGTAGATCGCCGCGCAACTGCTGGTCAGCACGACGCGCCGCACCGACGGCATGCGGTTGGCCGTCTCGAGTACGTTGCGCGTGCCGAGCAACGCCGGATTGACCAGCTCCTTCTGCGGATCGCGAACGGTGACCGTGAATGGCGACGCGGTGTGGAACACGATCCCGCAACCCGTCATCGCGTCCTCGTACGATCCGGGTTCGAGCAGGTCGGCGCGGAAATAGCGGATCGTGCCGGGCTTGCCGGCCGCGATGCGCTGGAGATGTTTCAGCTTGTCCGGGCTGTCGGGGTCGCGGACGGCCGCATGGACCGTCAGGCCCGCCTCGAGCAACCGCTGCACGAGCCAGCCGGCGACGTATCCGGTTGCGCCCGTCACCATGACGGGGAGGTCGGTATCGATATTCACGGACGGGATTCCGTTGCGGAGGGGATGCACCATGATGCCGATTTTTGCGCGTCATTTCACTCGCCACGCGCGTCGATCGACATGCAAGGGGCGACAGGCGGCGCGATACCGGTGGCCTGCAGCGATGCTCGGGATCGCTGACGGTTCCGGATTCGGCGAACGGGCCGCGCGCCGGTATGCCGGCGGCCATTGACGCGTCGCGTCGTGTCCGATTACGCTCGTCACCGATCTCATTTCGGGGGCGATCGATGAACGACGACGCGACAGAGCGGGTGATCGAATTCGCCAGGCACGTAATCGGCTACATGCAATCCGCTTTTCCCGGCTGGCGCGAAGTTTACGTTTGCTTCAGCGCACCGGGCGACGGGCAGTACGGCGCGCGTGCGTCATATGCGACGGCGGCCGGCGTCGAGCTGGTGTCGACCATGGAGCACCGCGATTTCATCGGCGGGATCATGTGCATCGGGCCGCAACTGCGCGACGCGCTCGCAAACGACGGCAGGACATTCCGCGCCGCGCTGTTTCGCGCCAATGCCCGGTTTTCCTATCGAATGGATTACGACTGGAACGACGCCGCACGCTGGAACATCACGAAGCTCGGCGGCGCATCCGGGCTCCCGGACGGGCTGGAGGCGCTGGAGCCGCTGGACTGACGGGGGCGGCGGGTTGCGCGCGTACCGGCGACGGATGCAAAACTGCGTTAACACTTTGACGAACGGCCAACGATACGGACGCGATCGAAGGGCGAACTGATCCGGATCTCGGGCCGTATCGCGCATGAACTCGAACACAACGGCGGTGGCAACTGGGATGCCGATTTCAGGAAGACGGCCGATGCGTTCGCGGCGATCGTGCGCACCGGCACGTCGCTGCCGGCGGCCGATTTGTCAGACGTGGAAGCCGTCATGCAGGACGTCAAGCGCCAATCCGGCGACCCGGCGCCACTGTGCCGGCTCGCGGTGGCGTGGGTGCGCCTGAACCCCGATCCGCTCGAACTCGCGCCGCCGCCCTATCGTCGGTAGCGCACGGCAGCGTCGCCCTGCGAAGCCGACCGGCCACCCACGCCGGCCGTTTCGGCTCCCGGCATTTCCGTCAGTCATTACCCGATCGATATCGGCCGGCATCCCCACTTTTGGGGATGCCGCGGCCGGGCGGTACGCCTACGATGAACACCGGGGTACCGGCACCGGATATCGCCGGAACACTCGAACAGGTCTGTCGTTGCTTCGTCGATTGCTGTGCGCGTTCGCACAGTCGACTGACACGGTCGTCGCGTACGCTGGCGTGCAACGTGTGCGGTGCATCGTCGGCGCCGCGCGGTGGCGCGTTGATGACCGAAGGCCTGATGCCGTATTTCGGGGGAGTTTCAATCACTATGCTCGCACGAGACTATGTGGAACGGGAGCTCTCGCATATCCAGCGCATGGTGGCGCTGCTGGACAGCGAGACGGACCTCGACGACGTGTCGATGTCGGGGGCGGGGCGCGTCAGGCATCCGAGATACTGGCGCGGGCGTATCGAGGAACTGATGTCGACGCCCGACGTGCCGCGTCACGTCAGAAAGCTGAGCGAAGCGGTGCTCGCGAAGATCGACGAGATGGAAGTGCGGTTCGCGACGATGAAGTAAGTGCATCGTCGAGTCGGGCAGCGAAAAACGTTTCGTCGCGCCGTCGGCTGCGTGCTTTCATCCGGATGTCATTGCGTCGATCGACGCTGCGCAGGCGCCCGTCGACGCGGATTGCGTCGCCATGTCCGAAACGGCCATTACGTCAGACGAGAAACGGTAGAAAACGTGGTATTTCGATCAAACCCGCATCGACGATTTGAACAATGAGGCCGATTGACTAAGATGCCCGAACGGCGTTCGACAAAAACGCATGGCGCGGGGTGGCCAGATGCAGATGAACGGGTGGGTTCCGTCGGCATGGATCGATGACGTCTACGCTGCGGCGCTGGGCGACCAACGATGGGAAGCGGTGCTGGACGGGCTGCGTCTGTCGGTCGGCGTGCGCATGGCCATACTGCTGTCGTTCGACGATGCGGCAAGGCTGCCGGCGATCGAGCAGGTGGCCGGCGACGATCCGTCATGGGTCGCCGCGTGCCTCCACCGCTACAACGCCGAGTTCCACCTGTACGACCCGGTCGTGCCGGTTGCCGCGGACTGGCCCGCAGGGCGCTGGTTCGAGGACGTGAAGCACCTGTCGGTGCGGCAGCGCACACATGGCGTGTTCTATCGGGAATTCATGCAGCCGTTCGGGCTCGGCGGCATCTCGGGCCTGTACATCCATCACGGCGACGGTGCGGGCGTTTTCCTCAGCGTACAGAGCGGCCTCGAATCTCAAGGGCTGTCCGACGAGCAGCGTCGCACCATCGAAATCATGGGCGCGCACATCAGCCGCGCGCTGCGCATCCACGCGCGCATCGGCGAGCTCGAAGCGCGCGTGGCCGCTGCGGAATCGGCGCTCGATGCGGTGCCGGTGCCGGTGTTCCTGCTCGGCGCCCAGCGCGAACTGCGCTATACGAACCGCGCGGCCGATCAACTGATCGCTGCCGAACCGGCGCTGCGGATCGTGACCGGCCGTTTCGCGCCGGAAGGCTGCGTCGACGACGCGCAATGGCGGCATGCATTCGCACGCGGCGGGCTGTTGCTGCGTCGTGCGACGGGCGAGCCGCTGCCGCTTGCGCTGATTCCCGTTCCCGAGCAGTCACGCCTCGCGCGCGAGCGGCCCGGCGTCGCGGCACTGATGACGGCCGCCGACCTGCGTTCGCCGGCAGCACGCGCGCAGCGCTTGCGGGTGTTCTACGGGCTGTCGTCGGCGGAAGCCGAGCTCGCGGTGCTGCTGTGCTGCGACGGGCGCTCGCCGCAGGAGTGCGCGGCGCTGCGCGGCGTGTCGATCGGCACGGTCCGCGCGCAGATCAAGTCGATCTACACGAAAACGGACGTGGCGCGCGCAGCCCAGCTCACGTCGCTGGTCATGCAGACCTGAGCGATCGATATGCGCAGATGCGGCGGCGTTGTTACCTATCCGCCGCCGATTCCCTGCAGTATCTTGCCGGTCCCGCCGCAGACGGTGCAGGGTTGACCTTCCACCCTGCCGGTGCCGCGGCAGACGCGGCACGTGTCCTCGCCGATGCCCGGCGCATTGGCCGGGCCTTCGTCGCCGGCATTCGGCGGGGTAGCCGGTTCGGGGGTCGCCGATGGCTTCGTGGTCGACATCGCTGGCTCCTTTCGCGTCGCATGCGATGACGGCGAGCATCGCGCGTGCCTGGCAGGCGGAGCGCGCGACGACGGGTTTCCCGCGCGTTCGCGAAAGCGAATTGGCGTACACCTGAACCGCGGCCGCCGGCGGGTCGTCGGCCGTGCGCCACGGACCCGAATCGCGTCATGCGGAATACGGGCCGGCGCATGCTCGTGGCATCGCAACGGCGTGGCGATGGGGTGATCAGTCATCCTATAACGATGGCAAGCGAAGCGAAAGAAGACCGTCGGATGTCGGGAAGCCATGCCTTCGACGTCCGATTCGCATGCCGACCCGTTTCCGGAAAACGTTTCGCGGAAAAGCGTAAAACTGGAGAATGCGATTCCCTGTTTCCTGCCGAAAACCTTGGATGGCAGAGGTTATAGGGGTATGCACCAAGTGAGTTAAACGGTTAACCGACGTACATTCACTGAACACGTCATACGACGTATGACTCTGCGGTTCGAGGAAGCGTATCGGCGAAGCCCGCGCGGGCCGGCGGATCGCGGCACAACAACGATCGACCATCAAGGAGACTCACCATGAAACACCGATTCCCCGGCTCCCGTGCCGCCCTGGCCGTCGCACTGATGGCCGGCTTCGCGATGTCCGCGCAGGCGCGCGTGTTCCGCTCGGCGGACGTGCACGGCGACAACTTCCCGACCAACATGGCCGTGAAGTTCATGGGCGACGAGCTGTCGAAGCAGACGGGCGGCAAGGATTCGATCAAGGTGTTCGGCAACAGCGCGCTCGGCTCCGAGAAGGACACGGTCGACCAGGTGCGGATCGGCGCGATCGACATGGCGCGCGTGAACGGCGCGTCGTTCAACGAGATCGTGCCGGAATCGCTGATCCCGTCGTTCCCGTTCCTGTTCCGCGACGTCGACCATTTCCGCAAGGCGATGTACGGCCCGGCCGGCCAGAAGATCCTCGATGCGTTCACCGCGAAGGGGATGATCGCGCTGACGTTCTACGAGAGCGGCGCGCGCTCGATCTACGCGAAGCGCCCGGTGCGCTCGCCGGCGGACATGAAGGGGCTGAAGGTGCGCGTGCAGCCGTCCGATCTGATGGTCGACGAGATCAAGGCGATGGGCGGCACGCCCACGCCGATGCCGTTCGCCGAGGTATACACGGGCCTGAAGACGGGCCTCGTCGACGCGGCGGAAAACAACCTGCCGTCGTACGAGGAAACCAAGCATTACGAAGTCGCGCCCGATTACTCGGAGACGCAGCACGCGATGACGCCGGAAGTGCTGGTGTTCTCGAAGAAGGTCTGGGACACGCTGTCGCCGCAGGAGCAGGCGGCGATCAGGAAGGCGGCGGCCGATTCGGTGCCGTACTACCAGAAGCTGTGGACCGCGCGCGAAGCCTCGGCGCAGCAGATGGTGACGAAGGGCGGCGCGAAGATCCTGCCGGCCGCGCAGATCGACCGCGCGGCGTTCGTGAAGGCGATGCAGCCGCTGTGGACCAAGTATGAAAAGACGCCGCAGATGAAGCAGATCGTCGACGAGATCGAGGCCACCAAGTGACGCGTCGCACTTCCCTGAACGGCGCGGCGGCCGCGGCCGCGCCGGGCGCCGCCCCGGACGACGCCCCGGACGACGCAACGGCGGCGCGGCCGCACGCCGCGCCGCTGTTGCGCTGCGTGAACGACCTGCTGTTTCGCGTGCTGGCCGTGATCGCGTCGGCGTGCCTCGCGGTGCTCACGGTGCTGGTGTTCTACGCGGTCGTGATGCGCTACGCGTTCGATAACGCACCGGATTTCGTCGAGCCGATCGCGCTGCTGCTCGTGATCGTGATCGCGATGTTCGGCGCGGCGATGAAGGTGCGCGACGGCGGCCATATCGGCCTCGATTCGCTGGTGCGCCGGCTGTCGCCGAAGGCGCGCACGGTCGTCGTCGCGATCCAGCACCTGAGCCTGATCGCGTTCGCGATCATGATCATGATCGGTTGCGGCAGCATGGCCGCCGAGACGATGGGCGACCGCATTCCGATCATCGGGCTGCCCGAAGGCGTGCGCTACCTGATCGCGATGCCCGCGGCGGTTGCGATCGTCCTCTTCTCGCTCGAGCACCTGCTCGCGCTTCGTCGTTCTTCGTCGGAACAATAACGCCATGGAACTCGCGATCCTGTCCGTCAGTTTTCTGATATTTCTCGTCCTCGGCGTGCCCGTGTCGTTTGCGCTCGGCATTTCGTGCGTGCTGACCTACATGGTCGAAGGCCTGCCGATCGCGACCGCGATGCAGGCGATGATCTCGGGGATGAACGCGTTCTCGTTCCTCGCGGTGCCGTTCTTCATCTTCTCCGGTGAACTGATGCTGCATGGCGGCATCGCGGACCGGATCCTGCGCTTCGCGCAGGCGAGCGTCGGCCACTTCCGCGGCGGCCTCGGGATGGCGAACGTCGTCGCGTGCACGCTGTTCGGCGGCGTGTCGGGCTCGCCGACCGCCGATACGTCGGCGATGGGCGGCGTGGTGATCCCGCTGATGAAGCGCGAAGGCTACAGCGCCGCGTACGCGGTCAACGTGACCACGCATGCGTCGCTCGCCGGCGCGCTGATGCCGACGTCGACCAACATGATCATCTACGCGTTCGCCGCGCAGGGCATCACCGGGATGCTGCACGGCCAGCCGGTGAGCGGCGTGTCGATCGGCGACCTGCTGTTCTCGGGGCTCCTGCCGGTGTTGTGGGTGATGGGCTTCGTGCTCGCCGCCGCGTACTGGCAGGCCGTGCGTCACGGCTATCCGCGCCGCGCAGACGGCTCGTCCGCGCTGCCGCGGTTTCCCGGCTGGTATGCGGTGCTGCGCAGCTTCGTCGGCGCGGTGCCCGGGCTGATGGTGATCGCGATCATCCTCGTGTGCGTCGCGAAGGGCATCGCCACCGCGACCGAAGCGGCCGCGATCGCCGTGGTCTACTCGCTCGTGCTGACCGCGGTGGTCTACCGGACGCTCACCGCCGAGAAGCTGCGCCGCGCGCTGTCGCATGCGGCGCGCACGACGGGCGTCGTGCTGCTGCTGATCGCGGTGTCCAACATGCTGCGCTTCCAGATGTCGTACCTGGAGATTCCGGATGCGATCGAAGGGTTGCTGAAGCAGTCGACCGCGGGGCCGTGGCTGATGCTGCTGTACATCAACATCATCCAGGTGTTTCTCGGCACGTTCGTCGACATGGCCGCGCACATCCTGATCACGACGCCGCTGTTCCTGCCGATCGCGATGGCGTGCGGCGTCGGGCCGGTGCAGTTCGGGATCATGCTGCTGCTGAACTGCTCGCTCGGTCTCGTGCACCCGCCGATCGGGTCGGTGCAGTTCGTCGGCTGCGCGATCGGCAACGTGTCGATCGGCGAGACCACGAAGATGGCGTGGCCATACTATCTGGCGATCTTCAGCGCGATCAACATCGTCACGTACCTGCCGTTCTTCTCGACGTGGCTGCCGAGCCTGATCAGCGGGCACGCGGTGTTCTGACGGCGTGCTTCGCCCGTCGCGGCGCCGGACGACCGAGGTGGTCCGGCGCCGCGCTCGTATGCGCGGCGTGCTTGCCGGGCCGTCGCGACGCGGCTGCTCAATCCTGCCGTCCATCCGGCTCGACGTCGTCGTCGGCCGACCGTTCGTCGCGCCAGTCCGCCAGCGCGCGCCACAGCGCCGGGCGCGCATGGTCGCGCGGCGGCAACCGGATCACGTAAGCGACGCCGCGCACGTTCACCACGACGCCCGAGTCGGGCAACGGGCCCGGGATGCCGGAGAACGAATGCTCGTCGGTGTCCGGTTCGGCCATGGTGTGCGGGCCGGGCGAGTGTCGGAACATCATGCTAAATCTCCGTGGCGCCGCGCAGCGGCGTGTCAGTAGCGGACCCGGCCGATCAGGCCCAGCGGATCGACGGCGTGCTGGACGGCGGCGGCGACCTGCCGTTGCGCGGCCGGCACGTGCTTGCGGTAGTACGCGATATTGACGGGCCCGACGCCGTGCTCCGCGCTGAAGCAGCCGCCCGCGCGCGCGACGCGGTCGTACAGCGCGCCGCGCAGCGCCATCTGCTGCAGCGGCCCGTAGCGTTGCGCGTCGGCATGCGGAATCGACACGACGAGATGGCAGCCGCCGTCGCCGAAATGGCCGAACGCGTGGCAGCGCAGCGACGGATGCGCGGCCGCGAGCCATTGCTCGGCATCGGCGACGAATCCGGCCAGCGCGCCGCGCGGGAACGACACGTCGAACGACAGCGGCATGCCGTCCTGCGCGACCGCGGCCGGCAGCGCGTCGCGAATCCGCCAGAACCGTTCGGCCGGCGCGCACGCCGCGTCGAGCACCTCGTGTCGTTGCGCGAGCGCGTCGAGCGTCGCGACTGCACGTTCCTCGAGCAGCGCATCGAGCCCGGGCATGCCGGTCGCGATCTCGACGAGTGCGTAGCATGCGGCGGCGTCGGCCTCGAACGGCACCCGCAACGCCGGAAACGCGGTGGCGACGCGACCGACCGCCGCCGCCGACATGAATTCGAACGCCGACAGCATCTCGCCGAATGCACGCTCGAATGCGAGCAGGCCGGCGAGCGCCGCGTCGTACGACGCGAACGCGACGAACGCCGCGCACGACGACCGTTCGAGCGGCGCGAGCGCGAACGACACGGCCGTCACGAGCCCGTTCGCGCCATTCGCGCCGATGAAGCACTGTGCGACGTCGAAGCCGGCGTTGCGCTTGCGCAGTGGCGCGAGCGCGTCGATCACGGTGCCGGCTTCGTCCGCGAGCACGACTTCGACGCCGAGCACGTGACGGCGCACGTCGCCGTACTTGATCAGGCGGCTGCCGCCCGCGTTCGCGCCGACGAGGCCGCCGGCCGCCGGATCGCTGCCGAGATCGATCGGCACGCAGAGCCCGGCTTCGCCTGCCACCCGATTGAGGTCGGACAGCCGCACGCCGGCCTCGACCGTGATGCTGCGATTGGCCGGATCGAACGCGCGCACGGCGCGCATCCGCTCGAACGACACCACGCATTGCGTGCCGCTGCGATCGGGCACGGCGGCGCCGACGAGCCCGGTGCGCGCGCCCTGGGCGACGAGCGCGATCCGGTGCGCGACGGCGACGCGCACGAGCGCGCGCGTGTCGGCGGTCGACGCCGGCCGCGCGACGCCGAGCGGCACGCCGCTGTAGCGCGCGACGTCGGTCGCATACGGCTCGCACGCCGCGCCGTCGAGCCAGCCGTCGCCGAGCGCCGCGGCGAGCGCGTGCCGTTGCGCGGCGTGTGCCGCATGGGCGGGCACCGCGTTCATCGTCAGCCTGCCCGCGCGAGCTGCTTGCGCAGCCGGCCGCGCACGACGACCAGTGCGATCAGCGGCACGACGCCGCCCCACAGCGGGCTGTGGCGCATCGCGATCGACACCGCGAGCGCGACGACGGTGACGGCGAGCAGCACGAGCGACAGCGAACGCGCACGCGCGTGGTCGACGAACGCACCGTCGACGAAGCCGCCGTCCGACCAGGCGGTATGGACGATGCCGACCACCAGCACGCAGACGAGCATCGCGGCCGGCCCGAGTTCCTCGCCCCACAGACGGCTACCTGTCGGCGAGACGAGCGCGAGCACCGCGCCGATCACGAGGAACAGGTCGACGCCGATCGCGATGCTGTTGCGCTCCGCGCGGCGGATCAGCCACGCGCCATGCACGAGCGCGAGCACGCCGCCGATCAGGAACGCGTGGGTCCAGCGCAGGCCCGGTTGCTCCGGGCCGAGCCGGCCGTAGAACAGGAACACGATCGCCGGCAGGAAGTTGCTCGCATGCAGCAGGTAGTCGGTTATGGGATGGTTCGATTTCATCGGTGTCTCTCCTTCGTCGAAACGGCGTGGCGACGCGTCAGGCGTCGTGCCAGCGGAACAGTCGCGCGGCGGCGAACAGGAACAGCGCGGTGCACGCGGTCATGCCGAGCAGTTGCGGCGCGAGCTGCGCGTACGGTGCGCCGTCGACCAGCGCGCCGCGCAGCGCGACGGCGAACTGGTTGGTCGGCAGGAACGCGAGCCCGGCCTTCAGCCACGCGGGCGCGTCGTGCATCGGGATCGTCAGGTCGCTGAAGAACAGCAGCGGGTAGTAGGTGACGTTGCACGCGAGTTCGGCCGCCGCGAGCGACCGGGTGCGGCTGGCCAGCAGCACGCCGATGCTCAGCACCATCGCCGCGCCGAGCAGCACGATCGGCAACGCGCGCAGCCCGTCCGGCGTCGCGATCGGCAGCGCGATGCCGAACGCGACGCGTGCGACCGTCAGCAGCACGAGCGCCGACAGCGCCATCATCGCCATGCGCGCGACGATCAGCGCGGCGAGGAACACGCCGCGGGAGACCGGGAAGCACACGTACAGCTTGAACGTATTGCGCTCGCGCAGCGCGGCGATCGCGGTGGTCGTCGAGTTCAGGCCGATCGCCATGAACGCCATCACCAGGATGCCGGTCGCGAAGAACGCGCCGTAGTCGAACGGCCGGCGCGTCGGCGCGGCATTCTCGAAGCGCGCCTGCGCGGCCGGCAGCCCGAGCCGCTGCGCGGCGCAGCGCGCGAGCGCGATCTCGACGACGCGCGACGCGGCCTTGACCGCGAGCGGGCCGTTGAAGTCGTAGCGGATCGTCGCCGGCGTGCGTTCGTCGGCGCCGAGCACGACGGTCACGCGATCGGCCGGCGCGCCGCGGCCGCCGAAGGTCGCCTTCACCGTGTCGCTGTGCGACAGGCTGTCGACGATCTGCGCTTCGCATGCGCGGCTGTACGGCGTCGCGCCGCCGGGCGCGTCGAACGCGATGTCGGCCGTGCCGAGCGAGCCCGAGCCGCCGAACGCGAATAGCATCACGCTCAGCAGGAACACCGGAAACACGAGCGTCCAGAACAGCGACGAGCGGCTGCGCAGATAGCCGAGCAGCTCGTTGCGCACGAGGATCAGGAACACCTTAGTCATGGGTCGGGCCCTCGGTGCACAGGCGCAGCAGGTCGCCCAGCGTGCTCGGCGCGAGCGCGAGATGCTGGATGCCGCGTTCGCCGACGATCCGGTGCACGTTCGGATGCAGCGTCGCATCGCCGAACGCCTCGACCACGTGCGCGGCCGACACGCGCACGCCGGTCACGCCGGGCAGCGCCGCGAGCCGCTCG
The DNA here is from genome assembly GCF_001534535.1 of Burkholderia sp. MSMB1459WGS. Lineage (NCBI taxonomy): Bacteria > Pseudomonadati > Pseudomonadota > Betaproteobacteria > Burkholderiales > Burkholderiaceae > Burkholderia > Burkholderia sp. MSMB1459WGS. The sequence continues at coordinate 21,755 of NZ_LPMU01000069.1, read as the reverse complement.
TGCAGCGCGCGCGCGTCGGCTTCGTCGCGGCAATGCAGGACCGCGCGCGCATCGCCGACGAGCTCGGCGCGCAGCGTGTCGCGGTCGCCCTGGTAGCGCACGCCGCCGTCGCGCACCCAGACGAGATCGTCGACCACGCTCAGTTCTTCCTCGGAATGACAGATCATCGCGACGCTCGCGCCCCGCGCGCGATGGCGCAGCAGGTCGATCACGACGCCCGCATAGCGGCGGTCGAGGCCCGTGAACGGCTCGTCGAGCACGGCCAGCTCGGGCCGGTGCGCGAGCGCGACGTACAGGTCCACGCGCTGGCGCTGCCCCTTCGACAGCGCGCGGCACGGCTTGTCGAGCAGTTCGGCGATGCCGAGCGCATCGGCGATCGCCGCATCGGTGTGCGCGTACATCGCGCGGTGCAGCGCGACGATCTCCGAGACGCGCAGATGATCGGGATACTCGACCTTCTGCAATTGCGCGCCGATCCGCTGCAGCGACCGCGAATCGCGCATGAAGCGTTCGGCCGGCACGTCGAGCACGCGCACGTCGCTGCCGCCGCGCCGGAAGCCGAGCAGCGTTTCGAGCAGCGTGGTCTTGCCCGAGCCGTTCGGCCCGACGATCGCGGTGATCGCGCCGAGCCGGAACCGCACGTGGCGCGCGGAGAAACGGAAATCGCCGGCCGTGACGTCGATCGCGCGCGCGCCGAGCGCTGCGTCCGGCGCATGCACATCGGGCAGCGGCGGCAGGCCCGCGCGCTGCGGCCGGTCGAACGCGGCGGGCGGGCCGAACATCGCGCGCACGGACGCAAGAAGCGAAACGCTCATCGTGGGCATCCTCAGTCGAACAGCATGACCTGCGTGTCGCGCGCGCCCCGGTACGGGTTGCGGCCGTGCGCGACCAGCATGTTGTCGACGACGAGCACGTCGCCGGCCTGCCACGGGAACGCCCGCTCCTCGTCGTCGAGCGCGTCGTAGATCGCCACCAGATCGTCGAACGGCATCGGCGCGCCGTCGCCGTAGCGGATCTCGTACGGGAACGCGGCGCGCGCGCCGTACATGCGCTGCAGGTAGCGATAGCTGAGCTCGCCCATCGAACGCGGATTCGGGTGCTGCGCGCTCGCCTGGTTGAACCACACCGTCTCGCCGGTGCGCGGGTGCGTGCGCAGCGCGCTGCCGACGTGCGACACGGTCACGCTGCCGTCGTCGAGCCAGCGGCAGCCGACGCCGCGTTCCGCGCATAGCCGCTCGACCTCGTCGCGATCCGTCGTGCCGAATGCGTCGTCCCACGGCCGATGGTAGGCGGCGAACGGCAGGTTCGGGTTCGCCGCGAGGCCGTCGGCGCGGTCGCCCGGCGCCGCGAAATTGCGCAGGTACATCACGCCGCGTTCGGCGAACCGCTCGCGCAGCGCGGCCGGCACGCGCGCGGTCACGCGGCGCATGTCGCAGATCGGCGTCTCGCCGCCCGCGTCGGCCGGCTGCCGACAGTAGAACGCGACGAGGCGCGGGAACGCGGGCATGTAGGCCATCTCCTGATGCAGCCCGATCCTGAACGGGGGCGGCATGCGGGTCGACTCGTAGACCTGGCCGTCGATCTGCCGGCGCGGGGCGGCGCCGGCCGTATAGCCGTTCGCGTGCGCCGGATAGAGCGCGCCGAGGCGGCCGAACGCGGCGGTGTCGGGTACCGCGAAGCCGCGCCACAACAGCGCGCCGCATGCGTCGAGCAGCGTGTCGATCGTGTCGAGCCGCGAGCGGTACCACGCGACGAACATCTCCGGCGACGTCGCGAGTTCGGCACTGCGCGGCGTCACGCACAGCGGCAGGGTCGCGCCGGGCGCGACCGCCGCGCAGTGCACGTCGTCGGCGCCGAGCCGTGCGGCGGCATGGGCGGCGAGGAAGGCGAGATCGGTCATCGCTCAGGCCAGCGCCGGTTTCTTCAGCAGGATTTCGAAGCCGAGCGCGCCGAGCCCCGCGCTCGGGCTGTAGATCGACGCAACCGCCGCGAGGCCGGCCGCGGCAACGAGCGCGTGCGCTTCGTCGAGCGTGATCTTTTCCTCGACGTGGGTCGGCGGATAGTCGGCGGCCGCGCGCATCTCGGTGAAGCGGTCGAGCAGGTGCTGCGGCGCGTCGCGGCGCATGTCGTGCACGAGCGCGATGCCGCCCGGCTCCAGCACGCGGTACATCTCGGTCAGGCTGAGCGCCTTGTCGGGCAGGTGATGCAGCGTCGCGCGGCCGACCGCCATCGTCAGCGTGCCGTCGTCGAACGGCAGCGCGAGCGCGTCGCCGACGCGCATCTCGATTGTGTCGTCGAGCCCGAGTTCGCGGATGCGCGGGCGGCCTTCGTCGAGCATCGCCGGATCGAGGTCGATGCCGACGTAGCGCCAGCCGCGCATCGCCGGATCGGTCGCCAGGCGCACCGGCACGACGCCGGTGGCCGTGCCGATGTCGGCGATCGTGCCGGGCGTCATCCCGCGTGCCAGCTGGCGGATGCGACTGATGAACAGCAGGTCCCAGGGTTCGAGCGTTTCGGTGGCGAAGCGATCGTAGTCGTTCGCCGGGCGCAGGTTCTTGAGCAGCATGACGTTCCTTGTGCGAAAGGGTGAGGGTTCACAGCCAGCCGACCGGCACGGCGGCCAGCAGCCGTCGCGCGGTCGCGCTGTTGACGCCGAACGCGGGGCGGCGGCGCCGTTCGACCGCATGCGCGGCCATCGCCGCGATGCGCGCGCCGAGCCCGACGCCGACGCCCCACGACGGCGCGGCGACGCCGAGTTCGAGCAGCGTCGCGGCGGTCAGGAAATCGATGTTCGGCCGCAGCGCACGGCGCGCGTCGGCCTGCGCGCAGCACGCGTCGAACAGCGTCACGTAGCCGCCGTCGAAGCCGCATGCCGCGAACCGGCCGCGCAGGTGCGGCGGACGCGGATCGGCGACGAACAGCGGATGGCCGAAGCCGTACAGCGTGCGTTTCGCGTCGAGCGCCGCATCGATCGCCGCGCGCCCGGCCGCGTCGAGCGCGGCCGGTGGCGCGCCGGTGCCGCCCGGCACCGAGCGTGCGAGCGCCGCGAGCCACTGCATCGCTTCGAGCGCCGCGCCGACGTGCGACGGCCCGCTGGCGAGGAAGCCGGACGCGATCGCCTGCGCCAGCGTGACGCCGGTGCCGATCGCGACACGCGGCGCGAGCACGGTCGGCGTGATGTAGCCGAAGCCGGCGTGCCAGGCGACGAGCAGCATGTCCATGGCCGCTTGCGCGGGCGCATCGCCGCGCGTCGCGCCGGTCAGCACGAGCATGCGCTGCGCTTGCGTCGCGGCCGCGTCGAGCGACGCGCGGCCGGCCGTGCCGGCGGCGAACGGCCGGCCCTCGATCGCCGCGTGCAGCAGGAACGGCGCGGCGGCCGCGCACAGCAGCATCGTGTCGAGATCGGCATCGTCCGGCGCCGGGCCGCGCACGCGCCCGATCACGTCGTCGAGGCCGCGCAGCAGGCCGGACGCGGCCGCGAACACCGGCGCGACGCCTGCCGCGCCGAGGTCGGCGGCGACCGACTGGCCGACCGAGCCCGGCGCCAGCGCGTCGGCGAACGCCGCGAGCCGCGCACCGAGCGCTGCCTCGTGCGCGCGATGCGCGGCGCTGCCGGGCGCGACGTCGAACCACAGATGCGCGAGCGCGCCTTCGAACGTCGTCGCCCCGATCAGCGCGTTCAGGTCGAGGTCGCGCACGCGCAGCGCTTCGGGGTCGAGCGTCGCGCCGTCGATGTCGGTGCCGCGATGGCGCGTCGCCGGGCGGCCCAGCAGGTTGCGCGGCGCATCGCCGGCCGCGGGGACGGAGGTGCCGGAATCGAGTGTCGTGTCCATGTCATTCCGCCGCGGCGAGTTCGTCGCTGCTGACGCTGATCGCCGCGTGCGCCATCGCGGCGATCACGGCCGCGTGCTGGTCGACGACGGGCAGCACGTTCGCGAAGTAGTAGCGCGCGCTTTTCAGCTTGCCGCGATAGAACGCGAGCTCGGCCGGCGCGTCGGCCGTTTCGGGCGCGTCGAGCCGGCGCGCGGCGATCGTCGCCGATTCGAGCAGCACCCACGCCGACGTGACCACGCCGAACATCTCCAGGAAGCGCGTGTAGAACTGGCTGCTGCGATGCGTGTGGCCGTCCTGCACGTCGCGCGCGATGTCGTCGAGCGCGGCGGCGATCCGGTCGGCGCCCGCACGCAGCGCATCGAACAGCGGCCGCAGCTCCGCATGCGTGCCGGGTTGATGCTGATGGGCGAGGAATGCGTCGAGTTCGTCGCGGTAGTACTGGATCAGCCGCGAATGACGGCCGAAGCCGAGCTTGTCGCGCACGAGGTCCTGCGCCTGGATGTAGTTCGTGCCTTCCCAGATCGACAGGATCTTCACGTCGCGCGCGTTCTGCTCGACGGGGCTCGCGTCGGTGTAGCCGAGCCCGCCGTGCACCTGGATCGCCGTCTCGCAGATGCGCCACGCCTGGTCGGAAATGAACGCCTTGCAGATCGGCGTCAGCAGCAGTTGCAGCTTGCGATGGCGTTCGATCTCGGCCGGGTCGGCGTCGGGCGTCGCTTCGAGCATCGCCGCGCGCGTCGCGGTCGCCGCGAGCTTGCCGAGCAGCCCGCGGCAGCCGTCGACGCGGCTTTTCATGTCGACCAGCATGCGCTGCACGTCCGCGTGCTCGACGATCGCGACGCGCGCGGCATTCGTGTTCGATGCGCGCTCGATCGGCCGGCCCTGCAGCCGGCGGCCCGCATACTCGACCGCATGCAGGTACGCGCTCGACGCGACGCCGACGCCGAACATCCCGGTGCTCATCCGCGCCTGGTTCATCAGCGGCATCAGCTGCAGCAACCCGACGTTGCGCCGGCCGCCGAGCAGCCAGCCCTTGGTCGTGCCGTTCGCGCCGAACACGAGGTGCGTGTTCGCGCAACCCTTCAGCCCCATCTTGCGCGGCAGGCCGATGCAGTCGACGTGGTTCGGTTGCAGTTCGCCGGTTGCCTCGTCGGGCCAGAAGCGCGGCACGACGAGGCACGACAGCGAGAACGAATCCGGCGACGCCGTGTCGATGCGGCCGAGCACGAAGTACAGCGTGTTCTCCGTCAGCTCGTGCATGCCGGCCGAGATATAGACTTTCTCGCCGTCGATCGCGTAGATGTCGCGTTCGAGCGGCGTCGCACGCAGCGCGACCGCGGTGAGGTCGGTGCCGGCCTGCGGCTCGGTCGCGCAGAAGCACGCATCCCAGCGGTACGCTTCGAGCGGCGCGACGAGCGCTTTCTGGTGCGGCGTGCCGTGCATCTGCAGCAGCTTGATCGCGGGGCGCGTGAAGCCGCCGTAGGTCATGAACGACGGATTCGCGCCCATGAACATCTCGTAGATCATCTGCGTGACGATCGGCGGCAGCCCATGCGCGGTGCCGAACAGCGTGTTCGACCACTCGTCGCGAAAGCGCGCCCACAGCGCGTGGAAATGCGAAGGAATCCGTACCTGGCCGTCGTCGAGCAGCGTGCAGCCCTCGACGTCGGCCTGCTGGTAGCTGCGGCCGAGGTCGAGCGCGAAATCGCGTGCGCGTTCGAGCAGCGCATCCACTGACGCGCGGTCGTGCGCGCTGTACGGCCCATGTTCGAGAAACTGCCGGTCGGCCTCGAACAGTTCCCACAGAAAGAAGCGCAGTTCGCGCAGGCTGACCTTGTATGCGCTCATCATGCGTCTCCTTCGATATCGAGCGCGGCGTCGAGGCCGCCGGCCAGATCGACGACGGCCGCGGCCGCCGCGCCGTGCAGCGCCGCATCCCACACGAGCACCGTGCGGCGTTCGCCTTCGTCCAGCGCGCCCGCGAGCCGGATCAGCGCGGCGGCCGATTCGGCGGACGACAGATGGCCCGATCCGTCGTGCTGGATGCGCGCGGCGACCGGAATCGACGCGGCGTCGGCCACGCGCGCCGCGAAGCCGGGATCGAAACCGGGCGGCACGCACCAGTCGATCTGGCTCGCGCGCAGGTTGGCCTGCTCGAGCGCGCGGCGGATCGCGCGGGCGGCGACCGGCGCGAGCGTGTCGCGCAGCGTGACCGGCGCATCGGCCCACGGATCGGCGATCGATGGCCCGAATTCGAGCGCGACGGCCCGCACGCCGCCCCACGCGGCCGGCTCCGGCGCCGGGCCCGCGCGCGAGACGAGCAGTGCCGCGGCCGCGTCGCCGTAGCCGACCAGGTCGCCGAACTGGCGGAAGAACGGATAGAGCCACTTGTCGCTGAGGATCACGAGCGCCTGGTCGCCTTCGTCGAGCAGCCCGTCGAGCAGCATCAGCGCGGAATACCAGCCGAGCGTGCCGTTCTGGCCGAGCGCGAACGGCGTCACGCGCTGCAGCCCGAGTTCGTACTGCATGCGGCCGACGACCGAGTCGCCGATGCCTTCGTTGAGTGCGCAGCTCGCGACGATCACGTGCGTCGTGCGCGCAAGCGCGCCGGAGCCGAGCTGATCGCGCAGGTCGAGCGCGGCATCGGCGGCCAGATCGGCGAGGCTGCGCCCGGGCGGCGCGACGCGCAGCGCGGGCCGGCCGCCCGGCGCGAGGCGCGTGCCTTCGTCGGGCGTCAGCGCGCCCGTGCCGCGCGGCCGCGCAAAGCGCGCCTGCGGCAGCAGCAGGTGCCGGTAGCCGGGATGGCGCTCCTGCGCCTGGATCGCGCTGAACACGACGGCGGGCGGCAGCACCACGACGCCGCCGGACAACGCGAGCGTGCCGGGCGCGGCGACGCGGGGCGCGCCGATACAGGTTTCATCGAGCGTCGACAGGGTCATGCGGCGGTCTCCTCGAGGTTCGGGCGCGCGAATGCGTCGCGATACTGCGCTTTCAGCGCCGGTCGGTCGATCTTGCCGTTCGGGTTGCGCGGCAACGCCGGCAGCGGCTCGACGACGAGCGGGTTCATGTAGGTGGGCAACGCGTCGCGGCACGCCCGCGCGATGTCGGCGCGGCAGGCGCCGGCGTCGAGCGTAGACACGACGCACGCGGCGATCGCCTCGCCGAGCGCCGGGTGCGGCACGCCGAACACGGCGGCCTCGCGGATGTGCGGCAACGCGAACAGCACGTCCTCGACCTCGGTCGGGCTTACGCGATAGCCGGACGTCTTGATCATGTCGTCGCCGCGCGCGACGAAATACAGGTAGCCGTCCGCGTCGCGCCGCACGATGTCGCCGGACCACACGGCGACGTCCGGGCGCGGGATCTCGCCGTGCCGGCGCGGCAGCGGGCGAAAGCGCTGCGCGGTCAGCTCGGGCCGGTTCCAGTAGCCGAGCGTGACGAACGCGCCGCGATGCACGAGTTCGCCGGGTTCGTCGGCCGCGCATTCGCTGCCGTCCGCGCGCAGCACGAGGATTTCCGCGTTCGGCACGGCCTTGCCGATCGAGGTCGGGCGCCGCGCCGCATCGGCCGGCGCGAGGTACGTCGAGCGGAACGCCTCGGTCAGCCCGTACATCAGGTAGGGCGACGCATGCGTGAACAGCGCCTGCAGCCGGTGCAGCAGCGGCGTCGCGAGATGCCCGCCGGTATTCGCGAAGCGGCGGATCCGCGTGCGCGCGGCGTCGCTCCAGCCGGCGGACGCGAGTTGCATCCACAGCGGCGGCACGCCGGTGATCGACGTGACGCCGAACGCGTCGCAATGGCGCGGCACTTCGGCCGGCTGCAGGAAGTCGAGCGGCGTATAGCACGCGCCGGACGCCAGCGCGGTCGTGAGCTGGCTCAGGCCCGCATCGAAGCTGAGCGGCAGCACGCCGAGCACGACGTCGTCTTCGGCGAGCCCCTGGTACGCGGCGACGCTGAACGCGCCCGACACCAGGTTGCGGTGCGACACGACGACGCCTTTCGGCTTGCCGGTCGAGCCGGACGTGTAGAGCAGCGCGGCCGGATCGTCGTCGACCGGGCGGCCGGCGGCGGCCGCTGCCGACGCCGGCGTGTCGGTGCCGGGCGAGTCGATCGCATCGGCCAGTGCCTCCATCAGCATCACGCGTTCGCCGACGAGCGCGGCGAGCGCCGGCAGGCGCTTGAGCCGCTGCGCGCCGGTCACGAACAGCGCGGCGCCGCTGTCGGCGACGATATGTTCGATCTGCGCTTCCTTCAACTGCGGATTGACCGGCACGAAGATCGCGCCGAGTGCGTTGGCCGCGAGCATCGCGACCACGGTTTCGATGCGCTTCGGCGCGTAGATCGCGATGCGTTCGCCGGGCTGCACGCCGCGCGCCGCCAGCACGGCGGCGGCGCGCCGGACCGCGCGGGCGAGCTGGTCGTAAGTCAGTGTGCCGCCGCCGTCGGCATACGCCGGACGCTGCGGCCAGCGCTGCGCGCCGTGTTCGAGCAGGTCGGCGATGCTGATCAATGCGTTCATGATCGGCTCCTCTGGAAGGTCTAGGCCGGCCGCACGTACACGTGCGCGGCTTCGTGGGACAGGAAATGCGCCATCGAGTACGTGCGGTGATACGCGCCGCAGCGTGCGAACACGGCGATGTCGCCGACCTGGGGCGGCGCGCCCGTGTCGTCGCGGCCGATCACGTCCGCGCGGCTGCAGGTGCTGCCGACGTAAAGCGTCGGCACGCCGCGAGGCGCAGGCGCGGGTGCGCGGCGCACGAGCGACGGCGCGGCCAGGCGGCGCATCACCGATTCGGTCTGCGCGAGCAGGAACGCATGCGACAGGCCGCCGTCGCAGACGGCGATCGTGCGGTCCTGCCACGCCTTCACCGCGACGACGCGCGTCGCGAACACGCCCGCATCGGCGAAGATCGCGCGGCCGGATTCGTGAGCGAGCGAATACCGGCCGGCCAGCGGCGCGAGCGCGGCGGCATAGCGTTCGAACGCGGCATCGCCCGGGTGATCGTCGGCAAAGCCGCCGCCGAGGCTCAGCGCGCCGAGCGGCGCACCGTTGGCCGGCGCGAGATCGCGGGCCAGCGCCGCGAGCAATTCGGGCAGCACGAGCGTGTCGGGCTGCGTCGCGTCCTGGCGGATGAACGAATGCGGGCCGGAGAACACGTGCAGCCCGGCCACGGGCAAGCCGGCGGCCGCGAGCGTGCGCACCGCGTCGTGCGCCTCGTTCGGCGTCATCCCGAAGTGGTCGTGCCACAGTGCCTTCGCGTGGACGCCTGCCAGCGCGCCGGCGTTCACGCGCAGCAGCACCGCGCCGGGCGTGCTGCCGCCGGCCGCCGCTTCGCGCGCGAGCGGCACGAAACGCGCGACCGCGTCCGGGTTGTCGAGCACGAAATGGCAGCGCGACGCGAGCCCCGCGCGCATGAACATCTCGTCCATCGACGGATTGTTCAGGTAGCGCGGCGTCTTGATCCGGCCGATCACCGCGTCGAGTTCGCCGCGGCTCGCGAGTTCGACGCCGTCCTCGTACGCATGCGCGCAACGCGCGAGCATGTCCTGGTTCGGGTTCGCCTTCAGCGACACGATCAGCCGCGTGCCGAGCCGCGCCTTCAGCGACCGGTAGCGGGCGATCGCGACGTCCGGCTCGTACACGTAGCACGGCGTGCGCAGGTCGGCGATCCATGCGTAGTCGCCGGCGGGCGGAAGCGGGCGCTCAGGCGTCATGGCGACCTACCGGATGAAGCGTGGCGGCCGCATACGCGCCGCAGTTCGACTGCATCACGCCGAGCACGCGCCGGCCGCGCGCGAGTGCATCGAGCCCCACGTCGGCCAGGTTGATCGGAAAATCCGAACAGCACGCGTGGCCGCGCGCATGGATGTTTTCCGCATACAGCCGCTCGGCCGGCACGCGCATCGCGCGGCACAGCGCGTTCCAGCCGGGCAGGTCGGCGTTGTGCGGCAGCACGAGATCGTATGCGTCGAGCGCATGCGGCTCGAGCGCGACGGCCGCGTCGATCGCGCGGCGCGTGTACGGCCACTCCATCATGATCAGGTCGGCCTCGTTCGCGGCGACGGTGTCCGACCCGCGATGCCATTTCGCGTGCGTCTCGATCGCGATGCCGCCGAGCCGGTTCTTCGTGCTGTTGCGCGCGATCAGCATCGCGGCCGCGCCGTCGCACTGCACGCCCGTCATCTGCCGCATCCGGTAATCCTCGCCGTACACGCGGTCGGACGACACGACGAGCGCCGCATCGAGCTGCGGATGGCGGCGCATCAGCGCGCGCACGGTCTCGATGCCGGCCGCGACCGACACGCAGTTCAGTTGCGCGACGGAGCCGAGCCACAGCGGCTCGATGCCGAATTGCGCGGCCACTTCATGCGGCAGGCTGCGCGGCGCTGGCGGCACGCTGAACTGCTGCGTGTGCACGTGCACGATCGCGCCGACGTCGGACGGATGCACGCGCGCGGTGTCGAGCAGCCGGCCGACGGCCGTGATCGCGAGTTCGGTCTCGCTCGTGTCGAGCGCCATATGGAAATAGCGGCTGCCCGACTGCGCGATCGCGGCCGCCCGCTGCGCCGGATAGTCGCGCTCGGCGGCCCAGGCCTCGATATCGACGGGCGGGCCCGGCAGCTCGTAGGCCACCGCGTCGACGCCGATCCAGAAGCCGGCGTCGCGGGATGCGTGGGGGGAGGGCATCGTCATGTCAGTTGAGCGGCATCGCCGCGTAGTCGAGGACGTCGAGCTTTTCGAAGGTCGCCTGCACGGTCGGCGTGAGCAGGCCCATCTCGCGGATCGTCGGCACGAGGCGCCGGAAGATCGAGCGGCGGATCGAGCTCGACACCGGAGATTCGCGCACCATCGCGCTGCATTCGCGCTTCGACAGCCCCATCGGTTCCCAGATGTCGTCCGCGCACAGGTGCTCGTACAGCACGGCCGCGCCTTCGCAGATGAATTCCTCGCGCTCGCGCAGCTCGTGCGCACTCATCTCCGCGTACACGCGGCACAGCGTGATCCGGCCGACCGCGAAGTGACGCGCCTCGTCGCGCTGGATCCGCAAGAACAGGTCCTTGACGAACGGATCGGTGCTGTACGCGACGACGCTCTGGAAGATCGACAGCGCGATGCCCTCGACCAGCACCTGCATCCCGAGGTTCGTCATGTCGAGCGCGCTGCTCGTGATCGTGTCGTGCAGCAGCCCCTTCAGCGAGCGGCTCATCGGGTAGCTGACGTCGAGCTTCTCGTTGACGAGCTTCGCGTACGCCTCGACGTGGCGCGCTTCGTCCATCATCTGCGCGGCCGCGCACAGCCGCGCGCTCAGGCCGCTCTCGGCCGACGCGAGCTTCGACGCGCAGATCAGCGCGGCCTGCTCGCCGTGCAGGATCTGCGACAGCAGCCAGCCCTGCGCGTGATGGCGCACCTCGCGCTTGTCGGCGTCGGCGAGCTTGCCCCACAGCTCGGTGCCGTAGATCAGGAGCGTCGGGTCGGGCATGCCGAGGGGATTCGCCGGGTCGAGGTCGTGGCGCCAGTCGACGTCGGTCGCGACATCCCACTGCGCGGCCTTCGCCTTCTCGTACAGCCGGTTCAGCGCCTCTTCGCGCAGCGCGTAGTCGTTCGACATCAGCGCGTCGACGGGCATCGACCAGCGGATATCGGCCGTGTCCTGCATCACGGTAAGCGTGTCATTCATATCAGGGTCTCCCCGGCCGCGCGGCGGCGCCGGAATGATGGACGGAATCGATGAACGGAGCGGCGGCGCGCGACGCACCCGGGTGCGGGTCGAGCCGGATCGCATAGGCCGGCCACGCGCCGCGCAGTTGCGCGTCGAACGCATCGGCGAGACGCGCGGGCCAGATCGCGCAGCACACGCGGTTGTCGCCGGCGAATTCCGCATCGCGCAGGATGCGGTCGCCGATCCAGACGACCGGCGCGCCGCGCGCGGCGTCGCGCAGCGCTTCGTCGTACAGGTGCACGCCGAGCAGCACGTGCGGCGCGAGCAGTTCGGCCGGCAGCGCGCCGAAATACGGCGCACAGACTTCGATGAACAGGCGCGCGTCCGGATGCACGGCGCCGCGAATCCGCGCCGTGATTTCCGCGAGGAATGCGAAATACTGCACGTGGTCGAGCAGCACGCGGCGTTCGCCGGCGGCCACGTCGTACGTATTGCCGGCGTCATACGCATCGCCGGCCGCTTCCGCGAGCGCGGCGCGCGCATAGTCGGCCGGCGTGTCGAGCGGCATCCGGTAGGCGCTGGCTGCGACCGCAACCGGCTGCCGTGCGTCGCGCGCGATCCGGTACGTGAAGTGAACGGGCCGCACCATGTCACGCCTCGCCGTCGAGAGAGAACGTCGCGTCCGGCGCGAACGCGACGTCGGCGATCGCGTAATAGCCGTTCAGCGCGAGCGAGCAGACGGCCGCGCGGCGCGGCGTGTCGCCGTCGCGGTGCGCGAGCAGCACCGACAGCCACGGGTCGCTGCCGAACGCATGACCGAACAGGCCGTGGCCGTCCGGCAGCAGCGGCGTCTTGCCGACCGACGCGAGCAGCGCGCGGCGCGACGTGGCCGGAAAGAACGGCAGCGCCGCATGCAGCCCGGGGCGCGCCGCGCAGAACGTGCGGATGTCGCGACCGAGCCGCACGACCGCGCTGGCCGGCGGCGCGGCCTCCGCGACGACCGACTGCGCCGGTTCGCGACCGACGTCGACGAGCAGCGTGCAGACGCCGAAGCCCGAGCGCCCCCAGGCGGGATTGCCGTGCCAGTACGTATAGCCGTGCACGTCGATGTCGACGATCTGCAGCAGCAGCGTGCGCGGCCCGGTCTCGGCCGCGGTCGCGAGCGTGCGGCGCAGCACGTAGCCCCAGCCCGCGCACTCGTACGAGCACGTCATCCAGTCGGGCGTGTAGTCGTTCGTACCGGCGAGCGCCTGCGCGAACACGCGATGCTGCGGCGAGTCGTTCATCAGCAGCATCGACAGGATCGTCGAGCTGACCACGTAGTCGTCCGCGGCGATCGCGCCGCACAGTCGCTCGCGTTCGGCACACGCCAGTGCGCCGATCGCGCGGGCCGTGTCGTCGAGCGGCACGGCCGCGCCGTCGCGCGACGGCGCGACGCGTCGGTACGCGAGCGCCTGCACGGTCAGCGCGGTCGCCGGGGCCGGCTGGACGACGGCCGCCGCCGCGGGGGCAAGGGGCGCGAGCATCGCCGTATCAGGCCGCGTGCTGCTGGCGGCGCAGTTGCGCGTCGAGCTGCTGCAGCGTCGTGTATTGCGTGATGTTCAGCGCTTCCGGATCGATCGAACCGTAAAGCTGTTCGCAGAACACGATCAGCTCGACGATGTTCAGCGAATCGATGCCGAGTTCGCCGATGCCGGCGTCCGTGTCGACGGTTTCGACGTTGAGGATCTTCGCGACTTCGCGGGACAGGATGTCGAGCGCGTCGGCCGGAACGTTCTGGGTCGTCATGAGGGGAGCTCCTGAAGTTGAGTTGGATTGATCGGGATCGATCGGCCTGTCGCGTGGGTCAACTGCCGGCTTCGCAGCGCAGGCTCTTGCGAAGCTCGTGATAACAACGGTACGAACTGCCTTCCATCTTCGAAAACGCCAGCAGATCGCGCTGGTCGTCGAACAGCGGCACCTTGCCGTCGCGGACGAGCGCGCTCAGGAACTCGTTCGACAGCAGCTTGATCGCGAGCACGCGCTGCACCTTGCCGAAGCTGTAGTGCGCGTCGTCGGTCTGGTTGCGCGCGGCGTCCGCGATGAAGCGGTGCACCGCGCGTGCGTCGGCGTCGAGCTCGACGCGGCCGGTCCGTTCGAGCCAGCCGACGTGCGCCATCAGCGCGCGGACGAAGTACGGCCGCACGACGGTCAGGTATTTGTTGAACACGGTCGGGCCGCCGATCCGCAGGCGATCCTCGGCGGCGATGCGTACCTGGCCGGCGACGTTCGCGAGCTGCAGGTTGCCCGCGAGGAACGGCGCGCCGCAGGTCGCGCGTGTCAGCTTTCGGTACTCGTCGGGCCACACGAGATAGGCGGCCGGGAACATCACACCCGGCAGGCGTGCCGCCACGACGGCCATGCAGTCGCGGTGCGCCTCGATGCCCCACACCTTGTCGACCGTGAGCGCGAGCCCGTTGTCGTCGCTGCGTACGACGGTGCGCCAGGCGGCGAGCGTCGGGCCGCCGCCGTCGCTCATCAGGAACGCGAAGTTGTGGCCGGCGTCGATGCACTCGCATGCGCGGCGGTTCTGGTCGTCCGAGAAGAACAGCCCGAACATGATGCGGATGAACGCGCGCATGAACGGCTTGAACAGGTGATGAAACCCTTCGCGGCCGATCTGTTCGAGCAGCGCTTCGGTGAGCGGCGCCTCGTCGTGCCGAAGCGGCGTCGACGCGGACGCATCGGGCAGCACGTCCGGTGTGGACGCGCGCAGCGCGATAACCATCTCGCTGTCGAGCAGCCGCACGGCGGCGGCTTCGACCAGCCGGGCCGCCGCACGCGGCGGGGCGCCGATCGTGTCGAGGTTGTCGAGGTGGCGCAGCACCGGATACGCGGCCTGGTCGGCCACGCGCAGCAGCGGCGGAGAGGGCGGCGTGGCGGTCGAAGCGGGAACGGAAAGCGTGGACATGGCAGGGTTCCTGTCAGAAACGCACGCGCACGGCGGCGTCGATACGGGTGCCGAGACCGACCATCCGGTACTCGGACTGGCTGTCGGAGAATGCGCGCGTGACGGCGACGTCGACGCTCACGCGCTTGTTCACGTCGGCGACGACCTGCGCGATCGCGAGCAGGCCCTTGTCCTGCGGCGAATAGACGCCGCGCAGCGAATACTCGACGCGGCCGATTTTCTTGCCGAGCCGCGCGAACAGGTAGTCGCGCAGGCTGCCGTCGACGCTCACGAAGTTGGCCGTGCCGCCGAGGCCGGCCAGCGCGGCGCCGGGCGCGACGGGCAGCAGCGCGTTGTTCGCCTGCACCGCGCCGACCATCCGGCGCCACTGGCTGGCGTCGTAACGCGCCTCGTCGTGCGACCACTCGACGATCAGCGACAGGTTGCCGGGCAGCGCGCTCTGCATGCCGACCGCGCTGCGCCACATGATCTGGCGATCGTTGCGGCGATCGACGGCGTCGTACGCGGCCGCCGAATCGAGCGGCGTGCCGTCCGCGATGAAGGCCGGCAGCGGTCGCGTCGTGCCGCGTTCGAGCCAGGCGCCCGCATAGACGGTGTTCGAGCGCGCGACGTCGAACGACAGCGTCGCGCCGGCGCCGCCGCGGCCCGCGTGACGGCCGGCGAGCAAGGCGGCCGAGCCGCCCGACCAGTTGTATGCGCCGCGCACGAGTTGCGTCGCGCCTTGGACGTCGCGGTTGTCGACGTCGTTGCGCAGCGTGCGGTTCTCGCCGGCGATGAACTGCAGCGTGGTCTGCTCGCCGGCCCATTTCGCTTCGACGAGCGGCGTGCCTTCGACGTCGCCGTAGCGGTCGTAGATGTCGGCCGTCGCGGCCCGTTTCTGGAAGAAGCCGAGCGGGAAGAACGCCTGCGACGTGTCGAGCGCGTCGATCCGCTTGCCGGCCGTGAGCGTGACGCCGTTGTCGAACGCGTAGCGCACGCCGGCTTCGTTGAAGCGGCTCGCTTGCGCGCCGAGCGAATGATTACTGGCGACGACGCGCGCGTTCGCGAACAGGTTTTCGCCGTCGATGCGTGCGAGCAGGCCGGCTTCCTGCAGATTGCGCGGCGAGTCGCCGATCAGGCGGCCGAGCAGCGCACGGCCGTCCATGCTGTCGACGGAGCGCGCGTAGCCGATACCGTTGAGCGTGCCGAGCTGATCCATCAGCGATTCTCCATGCGCGAGCGTGCAGCCGAGCGCGAGCGGGATGGCGAGCGCGATCCCCGGCCAGTTGCGGCTGGCCCGGCCGGACGATGAACGGAGGCGGTCACGATGGGCGTCGGCATCGGCGTCGTACTCATTGACCATCGGCGAGCGTGTCGGGGTTGAACCAGCCCGACGGAATCTTGCGCGGCTGGCCGTCGAGGATGTCGACGACGCTCGCGCGCTGCTTCTCGACCTCGTTGCGATACGTGATCTTGCGGATCACCTTGCGGCCGTTCGCGTCGACCGGCGCGGAAAAATCCGCACTGCGAAACAGCAGGCCGCTCGCGAGGAAGAACTGCGCGCGCACCGGCACGTCGGTATCGGGCGTGACCCACAGCTTGATCGTCGGGTAGACGTTGTCGGGGTCGGTCGCGGTCAGGTCGAGCTCGGTGGCCGGCTTGCCGTCGATCGGCGTCGTGCCCGGGGCCGCCGTCGCGCGATAGCTGTCCGCCCAGTGCGTGCGCGTGATGTCGCTGATCACGACTTCGCCTTGCAGTCGCTGCATCCCGTTGATGCGCACCGCGCTGCGCGTGTTCGGCACGTAGAACCAGTGCCCGCGCGTGGTCGCGAGGTATTTCTGGCCGTCGTTCTCGCCGCTGCGCGTGAGCGCGAGCGTGTCGCCGTTGCCGCGCGTGTAGACGAGATAGCGGGTCGCGTCGCCGGATTGTCCGCCGACTTCGTTGGTGATCCGGATGTTCGTCTGCGTGTCGGCGGCCGTGCTGCGGTATGCGTCGGCACGGGCGAGCATGGCCTGGGCCGTCGGCACGTCGGCTGCGTGGACGGCGAGCGGCGCGCACGCGACGAGCGCGGCGAACGTTACGCGAATGCGGTTCATGGGGCGAGTCCTTCGAGGATGTTGCGTTTCGCGAGCCCGAGCGTCGCGAGCAGTGCCGCGGCCACGCCGAGCACGACGAACGCGGCTTCGACGGCGGCCACGGCTGCGGGCGACACGGTGAATTCGAGCAGGATCGGTTTCACGCGACCGGGCGGCGCGGGCAGGTGGATCTGCGCGTGATTGAGCGCGACCATCGTCAGCAGCGCGAGCGCGATGCCGGCGGCCGCGCCGAGCAGGCCGAGCAGCGCGGTTTCCTGGATCAGCACGCCGCGCACCGTGGCGGCCGGCACGCCGAGCGCGCGCAGCGTCGAGATCTCGCGACGCCGCTCGACGATGCTCATCAGGATCCAGTTGCTCATCGACAGCAGGATCGTCACGCAGAGGATCGCGCCGAATACCGAGAACTGGTTCTTGTACAGCGCGACGACCTGGTGATAGAGCGACACGAGCTGGTCCCAGGTCCGCACGTCGAGCGTCGGCAGCGCGGCGCGCAGTGTCGCGGCGGCGGCCGGCGTGTGCGCGGTATTCGACAGGAACACCGCGATGCGCGACGCGCGGTCGGTGCGCAGCAGCGCCTGCGCGGCCGTGAACGTCACGTCGACGATCCGTTCGTCGACGTCCTTGTTGCCGGTGCTCATCACGCCGACGATCTGCGCGTCGGTCGCGTTGATGCCGCCGTGCGCGGTCGACGCCATCAGTTGCACGACCGAGCCGACGTGCACGCCGAGCTTGCGCGCGAGCTCGGCGCCGACGACGACTTCGGTGCCCGCATGCGTCGGCGACAGATAGCGGCCCGACAGCACCGTGTGATAGTCGAAGAAGCCGGGCGGCTCGCGGTTCGGCTCGATCCCTTCGCCGACGAAGCCGTAGCTCAGATCGCCGTTCGACACGAGCCCGTCGAAGTCGATACCGCGCGCGGTCGTCGCGACGCCGGGCAGCGCGGCGATCGCGCGCGTCGCGGCAGCCTGCTCGTCGGCGGTCAGCCCGTACTGCAGCGGCCGTTCGCCGATCAGGTCGAGATAGCCGTGATGCAACACCTGCACATGGCCGACGCCGCTGTCGATCGACCCTTCGCGCACCGCGTCGAACGTCGCGATCACGTAGCCGAGCGCGAGGCTCGACGCAAACGCGGCGACGCCGATCATCGCCATCGTCAGCACGGTGCGGCGCCGGTTGCGCCAGAGGTTACGCCACGCAAACGTCGACCAGTTCACGATTCACTCCCGGTACGCCGTCGCGCATCACGATGCGGCGCGGCAGGTGCGCGCACAGACGATCGTCGTGCGACGCAATCAGAAAGGCGGTGCCCAGCGTGCGGTTGGTGTCGAGGATCAGCTCGGCGACCGCCCGCGCGTTGGCGCTGTCGAGGCTCGCGGTCGGCTCGTCCGCGATCACGATCGCCGGCTCCTTGGCGAGCGCGCGGGCCAGCGCGACGCGCTGCTGCTCGCCGCCCGACAGTTCGCCGGGGCGGTGTCGTTCGCGCGCGGCAAGCCCCACCGCGTCGAGCATCGCGCGGGCGCGTTCGCGCCGCGTGCGCGGCGTGCCCCACGCGAAGCAGCCGAGCTCGACGTTCTCGAGCGCCGACATCACCGGAATCAGGTTGAATTGCTGGAACACGAAGCCGATGCGTTCGCGGCGAATCCGTTCGAGCGTGTCCGGCGCGTCGTCGATCCGGCGGCCTTCGAGCCAGCGTTCCCCGCTGCTCGGCACGTCGAGAAAGCCGGCGAGGTTGAGCAGCGTGCTTTTGCCGCTGCCCGACGGGCCGACGAGCGCGACGACGTCGCGCCGGCCGATGGAGATCGTCGCGCCGCGTACGGCGACGACGCGGCCCGCGCCCTCGTACACGCGGGTGACGTCGCGCAGTTCGAGCACGGGGCCAGGCGACGCGGCCGTCATGCGAACGCTCCCTGGCCCGTTTCGACGGCGGCCGACGCGGGAATCACGGGCAACGCGCCGTTCGCATAGAGATCGCGACACTTCAGGCGCTGCAGCTTGCCGCTCGTCGTGCGCGGCAGCGAGCCGGGCTCGACGAAACACAGATCCTGCGCGGCGAACCCGATGCGCGACGCGAGCAGCTGCTGGCACTCGGACCGCGTTTGCGGCGTGGCGTCGACGGGCCGCGCCTCGATCGCGACGACCAGCCGTTCGGTGCCGGTTTCCGGATCGGGCAGACCGAACGCGATGCACGTGCTCTTGCGCAGCGCGCCGTGCGACGCCAGCGCTTCCTCGATCTCGTGCGGGAAATAGTTGCTGCCGCGAATGATGATCACTTCCTTCTTGCGGCCGAGGATATGCAGCTGGCCGTCCGCGACGTAGCCGATGTCGCCGGTGCGGAACCAGCCGTCGGCCGTCAGCGGCGCGGCGATCGTGCCGTCGTCGGGGTTCAGGTAGCCGAGCATCACCGACGTGCCGCGGATCGCGACTTCGCCGACTGCACGGTTCGGCAGCGCGTGGTCGCCGTCGTCGAGGATGCGGAACGCCATCCCGTCGATCGGCGTGCCCATCGCGAGCACCGTTTCGGTGTCCGCTTCGGTATCCGTCTCGTGGCCGTCGTTCGCGGCGGCCGGCTGCGCGTCGCGGCGCTCGATCAGCGCGCGCCGGTCGAGCGTGTCGGCGATCACGTACGGTGCGCCGTCGACCGCGCCTTCGTGCCATGCACGGTGCATCGATACCGCGAGCGTCGATTCGGCCATCCCGTAGCACGGTTGCAGTGCCGACGCCGCCAGGCCATACGGCGCGAACGTCGCGGCGAAATCGCGCAGCGTCGCATCGTCGACGCGTTCGCCGCCGATGAAGATGTTGCGGCACGCGGACAGATCGACGCCGTCCATCGCGGCGGCGTTGAAGCGGCGCACGCAATAGCGCAGCGCGAAGGTCGGCACCGACGTCGTCGTCGCGCGCACCGATGCGATGCGCTTGAGCCAGCCGAGCGGATTCCGGATGAAGCTGTTCGGCTGCATCATCAGCAGCGGTGCGCGGTAGTGGAGGTTCGACAGCAGCGTGAGCAGCCCCATGTCGTGATAGAGCGGCAGCCACGACGCGGTGCCGTCGCCGGCCGCGACATCGAAGCGCACCGACCCGCCGATGCCGAGCACGTTCGCGATCACGTTCTCGTGGCTGAGCACCGCGGCCTTCGGATGCGACGTCGAACCCGACGTGAGCTGGACATGATGCGGATCGCGGCCGCTCTTCGCGCTGATCAGCGCACGCGCGCCGGCATCTGCAGCGCTCGACAGCATCGCGAGATCGACGACGCGCGTGGACGCCGCGGGAAACGCCGCATCGTGCCAGGCCGCGGCCTGCGCATCCGCGGCAACGACGATGCGCGGCCGGTACAACTCGCACGCGACGTCCGCCACCTGCCGTCCGGCCGTTGCACGCCGCGCGGGAACGGGCACGGTGCAGGGCAGCGCGCCCGTCATCACGCAGGCCATCATCGCGACCGCATGCTCGACCGACGCGGGCAGCGCGAGCATCACCAGATCGTTCTCGCGCACACCGAGCTCGCGCAGCGCACCGGCCTGGCGAAACACCTCTTCCGCGAAGCGGCGGTACGTGATGCCCGCCTCGTTGCCCGCGTCGTCGACGAACGTCATGCGATGCATGGCGCCCGCGACGTCCTCGAGCGATTCGATCAGGCGATGAATGGTGGATGCGTACTTCGTCACGAGGGTTCTCCCCTTGAGGAACACGGCCGCTCGCGCCACGGTGCCGGCGGCGCCGTTCGTCGAGTGAGGTGGATTCTTGCCGGATCGATCCGCTGCGACAAACGGAATCTATGCAGGCTATGCATGAGCGGAGCGCATCCACGAAGGCCGGCGCAGGTTCCTTATTCGCGTGATTAGCGTGCTCGAGGCGCGAGGTGACTGGTCGGTCTCATTCGACCGGTCGTCTAGTTCACGATGTGGTTCGCTCATGCGCAGGCGTCATGCAATGCGTTCGGAAAATTCGCTTGTCCGAAACATCGACTCACAGAAGAATTGCATCCCGGCAGCGCGCCAGCGTCGCCGCGTCATCGTGCCGGGCAGGGTCCGGCTCAAGGAGAGCGTCTTGTCCGTCACCTCATCGCTTGTTGCCCGCTCGAAACCGGTTGCAGACATGAAGAGCCGCCCGAGCGGCGTGGTCTTTTCGCTGAAGCTGGCGGTGTACGTCGCGCTCGTCGCGCACGGGATGATGTTCGCGCTGTCGACGCTCGTGATCGTGAAGATCGTCGGCATCCTGCTGATCGGCGCGATGTATGCGCACGGCGTCGAGCTGCAGCACCAGGCGCTGCATTACCAGGGGTTCCGCAGCAAGCGCCTGAACATGGTGTTCGGCGTGCTGCTCGGCATGCCGATGCTCGTGTCGTTCCACGCGTACCAGGACAGCCACCTGCGCCATCACCGGTTGCTCGGCACGCCGGAGAACAAGGAGTTCTTCGACTACGGCGACCAGTACGGCGCGAGCCCCGTCGTCAATGTGGGGCTGTGGGCGTGGCGGCTGTCGATGGCTGCGCACTATATCCAGTTCGCGAAGAACGTCGCGAAGCTCGTCGTGCCGGGCGCGCGCTTCGGCGACAACGCACTCGTGTCGCGCGCGATCCGCCGCGACTATCTGCTGATGGCCGCGGCGATCGCGCTGCTCGCCGCGCTGTCGTTCGCGCTGCACACGTGGTTCGCCGTCTGGGTGTGGGTCGTGCCGCTCGTGTGCGTCGCGGCGCCCGTGCATGCGCTGGTCGAGATGCCCGAGCACTACCGCTGCGACCTGACGAGCACCGACCCGTTCCGCAACACGCGGACGATCGAGAGCAACGCGTTCATGACATGGTTCACGAACGGCAACAACTATCACGTCGAGCATCACATGATGCCGAGCCTGCCGATCGAGCGGTTGCACGACCTGCATGGCGCGATCGCGCCGCGCATCCGCTATTACCACCGCACCTATCGACAGTTCTACTACGCATTGCTGCGCGGCCGGCTGTCGCCGCGCTCGGTGGACGACGATCGGGACGACCGCGAGCCCGATGCCGAAGCGGTCGCGCCGGCGTCCACGCAATCGGCGTGACCGCCGATGCCGAGTGCGTTGCGACGACGATGACGACGATGCTCTATCCGGAACTTTTCAGATCGCTCGAAGCCGTCCGTTGGGACATGGAGAAGGACATTCCGTGGGACAGGTTCGACGCTTCGCTGCTCACCGACGAGCAGGCGAAGACGATCAAGATGAACGCGATCACCGAATGGTCGGCGCTGC